>CBDUII010000462.1:0-1517 GCA_965367285.1 uncultured bacterium | reverse complement strand
CAGATTTTTCAGAAGGTTTTCAATATCGCCATATTCCTGAATTAAAGCGGTGGCAGTTTTAGGGCCTATTCCCGGTACGCCGGGGACGTTGTCCGAACTGTCCCCCATCAAACCCATGACTTCCGTAACTTGCCCGGGTTCCACGCCAAATTTTTCCTTTACTTCTTTTACTCCACAAGTTTTATTCTTCAAAGTGTCCAGCATTTTAACATTGGAAGATATTAACTGCATCATATCTTTGTCTCCGCTAACAATAGTCACCTCAAACCCTTTCTTTTCCGCTTTTTTGGATACCGTGCCGATAACATCGTCCGCTTCAAAACCTTCTT
This sequence comes from uncultured bacterium, assembly GCA_965367285.1. Taxonomy (GTDB): domain Bacteria; phylum Nitrospinota; class Nitrospinia; order CAJXCL01; family CAJXCL01; genus CAJXCL01. The sequence continues at coordinate 1,188 of CBDUII010000462.1, read as the reverse complement.
GCTGTATGGAGACAATATTAAAAGCCTCAACAAGATTAATGATGTAGGGAATCTGGGGCTTCAATTCTTCAGGCGTTTCTTTCCGGTTGGCTTTATACTCTTTATACATTTCATGTCGAAAAGTTTTACCTTTAGGGTCAAAAATTATAGCGATATATTCCGGTTGTTCCTCCCGGAGTATCCTTAAAAGCATGGTAGCGAACCCGTATATTGCGTTGGTAGGGAGTCCTTTTGAATTAGAAAGAAATTGTTTTAATCCATAAAAGGCCCTGAAGATATAGGAAGAACCGTCTATTAAATATAAATGGGGAGGTTTTTTCATGAAATGCAACCACAAATTTAGATAATTACACGAATTGAATCCTTCGACTTCGCTCAGGACAAGAAGAGAAATAATTTGTGTAATTAGTGGTTTCTGTTTTTAGCTTGCCCGAAGGGTGTTAATTAATTTTATTTTTCTCTGTTTTTTAAAACATCATCAAGAAGTCCTTTTACGCATTCATCTAAAATTGCAAAAGTAGTTCTGAATGCAAAGTTGCTTCCCCCAACTGGATCCTTAATATCCTGACCCTGATATCCGCTGCTATAGGAAGAAAGAATTTTAACCTTCTCTTTTGCTTCAGGAAATTTTTGCACAACGAAGTCAATTTGTTCATTTTCCATAACCAGGATAATATCAGAATTTTTTACCAGCTCTTCTGAAAGGGAATGAGAAAAATGGGACGATATATCTATATCGCGCTGTTTACAAATTTCCATGACTTTTGGGAGTGGGCCAACACCATCAATGGCATGAGTTCCTGCTGATTTAATTTCTATTCCTTCAATCGCTCTTTCTTTTAGCTTATTTTGCAACATGATTTCCGCCATCGCACTTCTGCACTGATTTGCTCTACAAACAAAAAGTATTTTAACCATATATTTAAGATTTATTTTTAGCTTTTAACATCAGAATAACAAGGATAGCATAAATACTTCCAGCCTGCCCCAGGAGCAGAAAACTATCAACTGTTTCTGCATTTTTTAATACCAGCGCGCTGATTCCCAGAGTAGCCGACAGGAGAAAAATAAAAAGAACAGAATTAAAATTTGATAAACCATGAAAAGCGAGGCGATGATGGAAATGGTCACGCCCCACGTATTCGATCCACTCTGTCAGGTTTTTCACTTTACCTGTCGCTAATCTTT
>CBDUII010000461.1:0-1548 GCA_965367285.1 uncultured bacterium | reverse complement strand
AAAAAATGGAAAAGACGTTGGCTATTATTAAACCGGACGCAATGAAGAGAAAACTGACCGGGAAAATTATTGACCGGATATATGAAAAAGGCTTTAACATCGTCGGATTGAAAATGCTCCACCTGAAAGAAAATCAAGCCAGAGAGTTTTATAAAGTTCACGCGGAAAGGCCGTTCTATAACGACCTCGTGAAATATATGACTTCCGGGTCAGTAGTAGTAGTCGCGTTGGAAAAAGAGGACGCTATCAAGGACTGGCGTGACCTTATGGGAGCGACAAATCCTGCTGACGCGGCGGAAGGGACCATCAGAAAAAATTTTGGAGAAAATATTGAAGCTAACGCCGTCCACGGTTCGGATTCCCCTGAAACCGCCTCTATTGAAATCCCTTTCTTCTTTCCTTTTCCCTGAAGCAAAGTCTTATCGGGGTATTCTCAAGGCTGAACTTGGCCCTGAGCTGGTTCTGGAGATAGCGCTCGTAAGAAAAGTGAACCCCTTTTAGAAAATTTACAAAGCATAAAAAAGTAGGGGGTTTGGTTTTGATCTGGGTTGTGTAATAAAACTTTACCTGCTTTCCACGATAAAGAGAAGGCGGGTTTCGCGCGAGAATTTCATTAAAGGATTTATTAAGAACAGAGGTTTGAATCTGCCTGGAGTATTCTTCTGAAATTTTGTCAATGAGCGGAAAAATTTTGTGAACACGCTGGCCGGTGAGAGATGATAAAGAAATAACAGGAGCATAAGAAAGATATTTCATTTGCCGCAGTACGCTGTCCTTGTATTTTTCTATAGTTTTATGGTCTTTTTCCACAAGATCCCATTTATTAATAACGATGATACAGCCCCGCCCCATTTCATAAGCATATCCCGCTATTTTAGAATCCTGCGCGGTTACTCCTTCTTTCGCGTCAAGCATTAAAAGCGCCAGATCAGACCGCTCCATAGCTTTTTTTGCCATGATTACACAAAATTTTTCAAGTCTGTTCGATACCTTCCCTTTACGCCTGATACCGGCAGTATCAGTAAAGATATATCTTTTCCCGTCTATTTTCACCTGTGTATCAATGGAATCCCGCGTTGTGCCCGGCACCGGGCTGACCATAAGCCTATTTTCTTTTAAAATTTGGTTGATTAAAGTGGATTTTCCCACATTAGGCCGGCCTATAATAGCTATTTTTGCAACCTCCCCGGGAAGGTTATTGTCAGGTTCGGTTTTTGGAAGTTGCGCAAGACAATCAGTTACTTTGTACATGAGATCAGATATTCCTAACTTATGTTCCGCGGAAACAGGGATGATTTCTTCAAAACCCAATTCGGAAAAATCGTAAATTCTATTGGAATGGGATGGACCATCTATTTTATTTACAGCAGGCAGGATGGGTTTGTTGCATTTTCTTAAAAAATTAATTGCCTCTTTATCGGCAGGCATAAGCACTTCTTTCCCGTCGCAAAGAACAATAATAATATTCGATTGTTCTGCTTCTAATTGAGGATTGATTCTAATCCGGTAGTGACTCTCTTACTTAGATTATCACTCCTACCCGCCGGT
>CBDUII010000460.1:0-1569 GCA_965367285.1 uncultured bacterium | reverse complement strand
AGACGGGGCAAAGCGTAAATATAATACAGGAGGTAAAACAACTGTTCTTAGCTGGGATAGAAAATATGGGAGACAGGAAGATTTAGGGATAAAGGTGTAGATTATGACTCAAAGAGAAGAGTTTGAGCGTAAAAGCCTTGATTGTGAATTAATGGTTCGTTTAGTTTTAGAGAAGCGAAAGCTCATGCCTTTGGTCGGTACGAGGAACCTTTATTACTCACTCAAGAAAGAATTTTTATCTCATGGTATTTAGATCGGCCGCGACCATCTTTTTGAGGTTTTACGAGATTGCTGTTAGCATGGGAGATGTGGGTAATCCTTATGAAGATGCTGTTGCAGATGGTATTTTAAAAGAGGAGTTTTTGTTTTCTGAAAAAATTAACGGACAGGTTGAAGTAAACAAACAGGTAGCTCAGTCCATCAGTGTTTATAACTCGCTGAGACCCCATCTGAGCTGTGGATCCTTGACTCCAGAGCAAGCCTATGCCACAAAAGGTCCTCTGGAAAAACAATGGAAATCATATAAAAAAAGCCGAAATCTTCCTCATGCTGCGTGAGGAAGTAAGGAGGAAGTTAACTTTTTTATTAACCAGATACTGTAAACTTTTTTCAGGACGATACATTGTCATTGGTTGTGGCAGCTTGCCGCTTTATACTATTACACTATAAAACCTTCCTTTTTTAGGAAGAATTTTTGATGGTTTTTTAGGGCGGTAGCCCTATTCGGTTGCGGCGCCTTCGCCGCTTTATGTTCTTTATTGTCTCAAATCCAAATTCAAAATGATACTCAAAAAGTCAGAAAAATGCTTATTGACAGGAAGAAATCTTTTAGCTTACTATTCACATCTATAAATTATCTTTTCAAATAATTATTGATTCTAAATTTCAAAGGACTTATACTTAGCTTTAAAGGAGAGTTTATGCAGGCAACAGTTCAACTTTTTAAGACAGCTTTATACAACGAAGTAAAATCCGCAGCTTTTTACAACCGGGCATCGGAAATTACGGGAAACGACGAATCCCGTATGCTTTTTCTGGAACTCTCTGGTATGGAGGAAGATCACGTCCGGCATCTTATCAACAAGACCAAAAGTACCCCCTGGCCGCAGGAATTTAGTCCCGAGACACATGTGAAAGAATTGGAATCGTCTGTGGAAAGTATTATTTCAAAGGAAGAGTCGAAAATATTGCAAGACGGAGACATGAAAGCGATTTTGAAACTCGCTATTGGCATGGAAAAAGAAGCCCTCCAAATTTACCTGGAGCTGGCAGAAAAAACCGCAACACAAGAAGTGAAAGATTACAGCCTGGAATTATCCAAAGAAGAACAGCAACACCTGAACTCCCTCACCACCCTGCTCACTTCGCTGGACATGGACGAAGAGGAGCGACCCTCTCTTTGACTCATTCAAGTTAGATTCCCGCATGCTCCCCGCTTAAAACATGCGAGGACAAGCTTTAGCGGGAATCTATAAACATTGAAATTACATTAAATTATTCAGAAACCTGTTTTCAGGGGTCTGCGACATAAATATGGGTAAAATTTGACAAAGGCTATTATTTGCCATA
>CBDUII010000459.1:0-1571 GCA_965367285.1 uncultured bacterium | reverse complement strand
CAAAACAAAAAAGAAAGAACACAGCTGAAAAAGTGAGCCTAGCGTTTCGACACACGATCGCTCATCCAGACCGGTATCTGCAAGATACTATAGAAGAACGAGAAAAAGTCGCCTCTGTTATAAGAGAAACCAAACCTCACCTTCTATTTTATCATCACTGGGAAGACGCTCACCCGGATCATAAATCAGCGAAGGATATTTGTGAAGCCGCGCGGTTTTACGCCAAATTATCCAAATCCAATATTAAAGGTGAACCTCATTACCCTTTAAAAATTTTTTATTTCTATGCCTCTCATTTGAAAGTGAGGGAAACTCCCAGTTTTGTTATGGATGTAAGCGAGGAATTTGATCAAAAAATTAAGGCGGTAAAAAGCTATGAATCACAATTTGTGGAAAATGAAAAAAATCAGGCTATTTTCGAACATCTCCTGAACAGAGCCCAATACTGGGGCGACCGGATCAGGGTAAAATATGGAGAGCCGTTTTTCTCAAAAGAAGAAGTAGGATTAAAATCGTTTAAAGATTTTTTTGAATGAAAACCAAGAGAGTTTTGAAAGTCCCCGAAAAAGACGGGGAATTTTTTTGCAGCCATGGCCTGGCGGATATTCCTCCTCTTTTAAAATCCAACCTTGAATTGACCGATTCTTATAACTTCAAAATAGCAGAAGTCAGCTATAGCGAATTTCGCAAAAAAGCAGAAACAGAAATTTTAAATTCTCTAACAGACCGAAACGTGGATTTATTTCCGCGTCCTTATATCGTAACCGGCCACCAGCCCGGTTTTTCTCATCCCGGAATTTGGATTAAGAATTTTCTTGTGGACAAGCTGGCAAGTGAAAACAAAGGAACTGCCTTTGATATTATTATTGATAGTGACTGTTCTAATGAAATCGGATGTTCTCTCTTAACCGGAAATGAAAAACTCAAAAGAAAAAAAGAAATCTTAATGCAATTAAATGCGCGGCAACCATTTGAGTGTTACCCTGTTCCGGATAAAGACCAATTCAAAGACTTTTGTCAAAACATTCGGACAGACCTTCAATTTTTTTCAGACAACAAGATTATCAAATACGCAGAAATTTTTTTTCAAAAAGGAGAAAATGCACTATCCTCTTCAAAAAATTTAGCAGAATTTTTAGTAAAAACAAGAAAAGAGTATGAAGCGGATGAAGGTCTTCGTTATTTTGACATCATGCTGTCCCGTATTTGTAAAACCAGCTCTTTTTTATTGTTTACCTTACATATAGCTGAAGATATTAAAAGGTTTCATGATATTTATAACCGCCTCTTAGAGGAATACAGGAGTAGCCACAAGTTGCGGTACAAAGCAAACCCATTCCCGGATTTAAAAACGGATACAGATAAATTTGAAATTCCGTTTTGGTGTATAGACGATAATAAACGTAAACCGGTTTGGGCAGTTCATGAGGGATCCAGCATTTCCATTTACGCGGAGGATGTTTGTTTATTTAAATATAAAAAGGGATATTTCGACCATGCGATTAAATTTATACATGAGTAAAAAATCAATTTACGCCCCAAAGAAGTTTTTCTGACCCTGTTTTTACGGG
>CBDUII010000458.1:0-1615 GCA_965367285.1 uncultured bacterium | reverse complement strand
GAGGTGAATTTCGTAACCCCTGTTTGCTAACCGGGAAGCCACTTCTTTTAAATCAAAGTCCGCCCCGCCATGGGGCGTCCATGTAATCATCAGATCAACAAAGACTATTCTCTTTTTCTGTGGTTTTCCTCTTTGTGGGGTTGATGACATTTTGTCAGGCTCCACTGATCTGTTTGCTAATTCCTCATGCGTATCATTTATTAGCAACTGTTCATCATGTTGGGAGGATTTTTTTTTATTAACCGCCCCATTTCCCCTCCTTGCTAAGGAGGGGATTAAGGTGGAGTCTCCTGCAACATATTTGACAATTCTATTTTTTAATTTGTTCTTTAATTTAAAAGAGATTTCCCAGAAAAATATTGTTGACTGAATAGCGCCATATATAGTACACCCGACCGATAAACGTAATAAGCTTTTTATTATTTTCACCAATCGCGATGGGACGTGATAAAAACGTCCATGATAATCAAAGATCATCTCTTTCTTCCCGCCACTGAGAAAACTTACAAGGTCGATATTAAAGTATCCTCTACCTCTGGCGTTCGCATAGAGAAGGATTACCATATCAAATTTCTCTTTTCGCAATTCTTTAAAGAACCTTAATTCCAGCCGCCATATACTTAACGGACCGTCATTTACTGTTATAGGGAGAAGGTCGTTTCCATATACTTTCAGGCTATTCAACTCCGACTTTTGAATGAGAACATGGATTTTTGCGTCCGGGAATTTGTTGCGCACTTTTTCAAGAGCGTTTTCGAATATTTTGAATGGAGCGGTTCTGGTGATAAGTATTTTCATAAATTAATCTTTTCCCTGTGATGTTTTCTCTAACATGTCCAAATATCGGCCTGCTTCACAATGCCCGGGGATAAACTCCAAACACTTTGCAAAATAATTTTTAGCGCTTTTCAAATTTTCTTCTTTAAGGTATATCTTTCCTAAATGGAAACAGCAGCTCCCTTTTAATGAAACTGACAGAGACCCATTAGACAAAATCTCAAAAAATCCTTTTTCAGCTTCTTCATATTTTCCCGCAGTTCCTAGGACAGAATATAGATTATATTTAGCCAGTAAAAAAGAGGGGTTTATTTTAAGCGCCTCTCGAAAAACTATTATAGCTGTTTCATGTTTTTTTTGGTGTTTATAGATGACCCCCAGTCCATTCTTTGTTTCCGCCTTACCGGGAAAGAGACGTTCCTCTTCCTGCAACTCAAAAATAGCGTTTTCATATTTCCCCATCTCGCTTAATGTTAAACCCCTGTCAAGATGAACCCATTCCATTGATAGATCTTTATTAAGGGATTTTTGAAACATTTCCATTGCATCCGCATACTTTTTTTGATAGTTGAAAATAATTCCCAACCCGTGATTTGTCTCTGCCTTACCGGGAAAAAGACGTTCCTCTTTTTCCAATTCACTAATAGCCTCATCATACTTTCCCATTTTCCCAAAAGTAAGTCCCATTTCCAGGTGCAGCCATTCTCTCCTGCTATCAAGCTCCTCAATTTGCCGGTAAAAAATCATTGCGTCTTCATACTTTCCGCTTAATCTCATCAGATCGGCAAGACCGAACCTTGTCAAAATATCATTTGGGTATAACTTCAGAGCCTCCTGA
>CBDUII010000457.1:0-1640 GCA_965367285.1 uncultured bacterium | reverse complement strand
CAACAAAGTTTCGGAATTTGTATAGCGCACAAGATTCTTTGGCTGGCGTTAGGCGCAAAATCTTTTAAAATTCGCTATGGGCACCGGGGAGGCAATCAACCGGTGATTGACCTAAAAACCAAAAAAGTTGAAATAACTTCACAGAACCAAGGGTTTGCTATAGTTAGTGAGAGCCTGTCTGAAGATTTAGAACAAACGCATATCAATTTAAATGATAAAACATTAGAGGGGGTACGCCATAAAACACTTCCGATATTTTCCGTGCAATATCATCCTGAATCTTCACCGGGTCCCCATGACGCCGGTTATCTTTTTGAAAATTTTATTAAAATGATGAATGGAGCTTCCTGAATGTTTCAAGAATAGATGGATACTCTGGTAGAGGCTGTAACTACAAAAGAGTTTTCTGAAGAGGTTATTAAAGCAAAAAAAGAATACTTTTCTAAAGTTGGAGAAATTTTTGAAGATGATAAGTATTTTGAAAATAGAATGGTTTCATTCACGGAATGGTATTGTTTTGATCAAATATCGCAAAAATATCAAAAACCCCCTCTTGAACATTTTATTGATGTCAACATGGCAAATTGGAGTAAGGAAAAGTTAGATATTTACACAGGGTTTTTTAAAAATATTCATTCAGTTTTTTATATAAAGAGATTTAAAAAAGATATGGTTGTTATTAAAGATATGTGTAATTCAAAAAAATTCACAATCTCTCTAAATCAATCAAATCTTATCTTTCAAAAAGGGGAAATTTGTGAGGCACGCCTGATACCTTTTAAAGGCGAATATTTTTTTTCCGGTTCTTTTTGCTTCCATCCAAGCCAGTTATATAGAAAAATTAAAAAAAATTTAAAGAAAAAATCAAATAATCAGACGGAAAAAATTGAATTTCTATTCCTTCTTTCCTCAATGAGTTTACAATTAGAACGATCAAGAAATATAAGCTACAAAGATATTTATAAGATTTAATCGTAAGGGTAATGCCGCTTAGTGGCTGAACCAACATTTTATAAACTATGCCAAAACGAACAGATATTAAAAAAATATTACTGATTGGTTCGGGACCCATTGTGATAGGGCAGGCATGCGAGTTTGATTATTCCGGAACGCAGGCATGTAAGGCATTAAGAGAAGAAGGTTTTTACGTTATTCTCATTAACAGTAATCCCGCCACTATTATGACCGATCCGGAAATAGCACATCGAACTTACATTGAACCTATTACTCCTGAAATTGTTAAAAAAATAATCGAAAAAGAAAAACCAGACGCTCTTCTGCCTACCATGGGAGGACAAACAGCGTTAAATATCGCATTAAAGGTTGCTGAAGACGGTTTTCTCGAAAAACATGGGGTGCAGTTAATAGGAGCAGATGTGAAAACTATAAAAAAAGCGGAAGATAGAAACCTGTTCAAAGAGGCTATGGGGAATATCGGCTTGAATGTTCCAAAAAGTATCTATATAAAATCCCGCGAGGAGGCAATGAATGCAATTAAAGAAATTGGATATCCGGCTGTAATCAGGCCTTCCTTTACCCTGGGCGGCACAGGTGGAAATATCGCTTATAACCAAAAAGAATATGAAAATTATGTGGACTGGGCCCTCGATGCCAGCCCGGTTAATCAAGTTTTGATTGAG
>CBDUII010000456.1:0-1754 GCA_965367285.1 uncultured bacterium | reverse complement strand
TAGAGAAAAAAAGAAAGCTGTTTTAGAAAAATGGTATCGTCAAAAACTTAAAGAGATTATCCCGGTGTTAATTGAGAAGTGGGAAACAAAAATAAATGTTCTGGTAAATGAGTTTGGAGTCAAAAAAATGAAAACCAGATGGGGCACATGCAATCTTAAAGAAAAACGCATTTGGTTGAATTTGGAATTGGCCAAGAAACCGGCCGAATGTCTGGAATATATCGTTGTACATGAAATGGTTCACTTTTTAGAAAGAAAGCATAACGATAGATTCATTTCACTATTGAATGAGTTTATGCCAAAGTGGAAATTTTATAAAGATGAATTAAATCGATTACCGGTACGACATGAGTATTGGAATTACTAACCTAAAGAAAAAAGGGATCAGGGGTCAGCTATCAGCAGTCAGCAGTTCGCTTAATCAGAGGCGTAGTGACAACCCCCAATTTTCTTCTTCGTGAGCTTCGTGGTTTTAAATAGCCGCAGTTCGTATATTGTTTTACCGCTGAGGACGCAAAGAACGCAGAGATTTTAGTTGTGTAATTCCGTGGTTAAAAGGAATTGAAGATCTATGAAACGGGTATTTGACATTTTATCGACAACCATACTTGTATCAGGATTATTTTTAATACTATCCGGTCTGGCTGAAAATACTTTCGCTGATAGTTCAGGTGTGAATTATAATGTCCTGTCATTTAAAGCGGAAGATTTAAATGCTCAAAAAAAACATCAACAGGTTATAGACCTTCTAAAACCTTACGCGGAAGATAAAAAAAATGAAAATGCCTATTTTTTTAATGAACTGGGAACAGCATACTTTTTTAAGCAGGGTAATCTGAATGCAAATAAATATTTCGCTATTGCTCACAAATTGAATAAAAATGACTCGAAAATTATATATAATTTAGCCGGCTCCTTCGCGCTTTTAGAAAATTATGAAGAAGCATTAAAACTCTTTAATTTAGCTGAATCAAAAGGTTTTGATAAAAGGTTGATCAATGAATGGAGAGTTTGGCTTAAGGAAAAGAAGTGAGGCAGTTGTCAGGAACATCTAACAATTAATAACAAAAAACCTGAAAAAACTGATAAACATTTTTACCGCAGAGTATTTTTTCTTCGTGCATTTCGTGTTATTCGTGGTTAAATAAAAATGGATGAAGAAGAAACCGAAAGGATCGTTTGTTCCCCAGGAAAGAAATGAGACTGCCAGGAAGGAAATTGTCTCTTTTCTTAAGGAACAGACTTTGTCAGTGAAAGAAATATCCGGTTATGTCCGGATTCCCGAGAAAGAAGTTTACGCGCACCTTGATCATATCAAAAAATCAATAGCCAGGGATAAGCTTAAACTGGTTGTTGAACCTGCCACATGCAAAAAATGCGGTTTTGTTTTCAAGAAGAGGGAAAGGTTTAGTAAGCCCGGAAAATGTCCACTCTGCCACAACGAGGCTATAGAAGAGCTTCTTTATTCAATAAGATAAAACAGATAATCATTTACCGCAGAGGGCGCTGAGTACCCTGAAAGAACAAACATGGACGATGGATGAAGAAGAAACCGAAAAAACCGTTTGTTCCCTCGGAAAGAAATGAGACTGTGAGGAAGGAAGAAAAAGTCTGCGGCAGGGTAAAGGATATGGCGATGGCAGTCAGCAAGTATTTTCAGCTTAACCTATCGATACCACAGAAATTCCCGACCTCCAACATAATAAAATGATTTCCTCGATTTTTTAAGAATACTTTGAAAAAAAGGCAAAAAG
>CBDUII010000455.1:0-1755 GCA_965367285.1 uncultured bacterium | reverse complement strand
ATTTAGTATAGAGCTGACCTGTAAGAATTTTACTCAGGTAGGCTGAAACAGCGCCCACATTCGCGGAGATAGACATTTCATTGTCGTTCAGGATAACGATCAGGTTGCTCTTCAGGTGACCTGCCTGGTTAAAACCTTCAAAGGCCATCCCGGCGGTTGTTGAGCCGTCGCCGATTATTGCGATTACGTAATGTTTTTCTTTTTTAGCGTCACGGGCTTTTGCAAGGCCGAGCGCCGCTGAAATAGAGGTGCCGCTGTGACCGGTGTTAAAGGCGTCATAATCGCTTTCTTCAATTTTTGGAAAACCACTGATACCTTTGTACTGACGTAAAGTATGAAATTTGCTTTTCCGCTCTGTCAGGATTTTATGGGTATAAGACTGATGCCCGACATCCCATATGATTTTATCGTCGGGAGCATCGAAAATATAATGGAGCGCTAAGGTTAATTCAACAACTCCAAGGCTGGAAGCTAAATGTCCGCCGGTTTTCGAAACAGTCTCAATAATAAGTTTTCGGATTTCAGTAGCCAGAAGCGGGAGGTCTTCTTTTTTTAATTTCTTTAAATCCTTCGGATTGTTTATCTTTTTTAATAAGTCCGTCATCTTTAATGAGTTCTTGAAATAAAATAGAGGGCTATTTCCCTTAAATGATCTGCCGAACTATCAAAGTGATCTAAACAAGCGATTCCATTATCAATTAAATTTTGCGCCTTTTTTTTAGATTCTTCAATTCCAAGCAGGGCAGGGTAGGTTGCTTTGCTGCTTTTTATTTCGCTATTTGCGTCTTTACCCATCTCTGTCTGATTTCCTGTAACATCAAGAATATCATCTATTATTTGAAATGCCAAGCCAATATTTTCTCCAAAATGGGTTAAGGCATCCAACTCTTTTTCAGAGCATTGAGATAAAATACCGCCTGATCTTATACAAGCGCTAATTAAACAGCCGGTTTTGTGAGTATGAATATATTCTAAAGTCCTGGTTTCAATCTCCTTCCCTTCAGATTCCAGATCAATCATCTGTCCACCAATGGTTCCCAGGGGTCCGATGGCATGTGATAATTCATGAACAGCCCGCAAAATCAGTTTGGGAGGTATCTCTTTCATAAGTTCAGTGTCGGTCATGAGCTGAAAAGCATAAGTCTGAAGCGCGTCCCCGGCCAGGATTGCCGTTGCTTCTCCAAACGCTTTATGGCTGGTCGGTTTTCCCCTGCGTAAATCATCATTATCAAGAGACGGCAAATCGTCATGAATTAAAGTGTAGGTATGAATCAATTCCACCCCCAGAGCAAAAGACATGATTTGTTTAACCGGACCATTTACAGCTTCCGCGGCAGCTAAAACCAGGATAGGACGCAGTCTTTTTCCACCGGCAAAAACAGAATAGCGCATGGATTTGATTAAGCTTTGCGGATATTGATTAGACGGCAGAAGGTGTTGCTCAAGCGCTTCATCCACCTTGTTTTTCATTTCGTTTAAATAATTCGATATCATAACAACCTTTTCTTAGAATCCTTTTAAAACATTAGACAGGATAACACACGCTTTGTCTTTGCCTGTCATTCTGAGCTTGCGAATAATCTCGTTTTGCTTCATCGGAATGATTATAAGACAAAAACTTTCCCTTTATAAAGTTATTTTAAAACAGTCCTATTTACTCCAACCCAATTTTAATTCCCATCAAAATATTTTTTTTGGTAAATATAATGGACTGGATTTTTCAGACCAGTTTTCGCAAAATTCAAGTTACACTTT
>CBDUII010000454.1:0-1808 GCA_965367285.1 uncultured bacterium | reverse complement strand
TAACACTGATTTAAAGATCTTTCGATTTGTTTTTGGGAGTTATTAGAGGTGCCCTCAAGAATATAACAACCCTGCCAATCTGTTTTTTAATGTAAGTAAGGCTATACAATTGAGAATATTATATCAATAGGGAATCCCCGAAATGTACCTTAAAAGGGTGGAATAAAAGTTTGATTGATTTTTAAATTCTCTTTTGGTAATATATGTCTAAGCCAAAAACTGGCTTGGGGGAAACACTTTGATTAATAAAAAAATAGTAAACCTTAACGAATTTAGAAAAAACTGCCGCCGAACAGAATCAACTGATCTATGTCGTATGACTCTGGAGAGAATCGTTTATATGTATAACAATGAGATGTACCCCGAACCAATCACTTTAAAGCTACTGAGGAATGCCGCCGGGTTGTTAGAAAAAAAGCTGAAAATAGATGAGATAATTAACAGTCCTGATTTGTCAAAAGATACGATGAAAGAACTAAACGCCTACGAAGATGAAATTTCTCAATTGACCGGTGAAATAAATAATATACTAAATAAATTAGCTGAATGCAAAGTGCCTTAGCGAATATATCCCTCTTTTTCTAATCGTAAAATAATTCTTTGTGCCGCTTCATCCGGCAAACAATCCTGAGTATCTATTGCAAGTTCTGAAGATTCGGGTTCCTCATAAGGATCGCTGATTCCGGTGAACTCTTTGATAAGCCCGGCTCTTGCTTTTGCATACAGGCCTTTGCGGTCTCTCGCTTCGCATGTTTCTAATGGAGTTGACACGAATACTTCAAAAAAACCTCCCACGCCCGATATTGCCTCCCGTACTTTTTGGCGGGTCGCCTGATAAGGTGCTATGGGCGCGCAAATCGCAATGCCTCCATTCCTGGTAATTTCCGTGGCGACAAAACCTATTCGGAGTATATTGAGATCGCGGTGCTCACGAGAGAACCCGAGCTCGCTGGAAAGGTTCTTACGTACTATATCACCATCCAGCAGGGTAACAGATCTTCCTCCAACTTCCATTAATTTAACCATCAGGGCTTTAGCGATAGTAGATTTTCCAGATCCTGATAATCCTGTGAAAAAAATTGTAAATCCCTGCCTGTGTCTTGAGGGATAAGTCTTTCTCAGCTCATCCACTACTTCCGGATATGAGAACCATTCCGGTATGTCTAAACCATCCTGAAGGCGACGGCGAAATTCCGTTCCGGAAATATTTAGAACAGACTGTCCCTTCCCGACCTTGTCTGCAGGAACATATTCCGCTCTTTCCTTTATATAAACCATCATTTGGAAAGGCACCATCTCTATACCAATTTCTTTTTGGTATTTTGCAAACAGTTTCTGCGCATCATAAGGTCCATAGAAAGCATTTCCTTTGCTGTCAGTGCCCGGGCCTGCGTGGTCTCTTCCTACAATAAGATGAGTGCAGCCATAATTTTTCCGGATAATAGCATGCCATAATGCCTCGCGAGGACCTCCCATACGCATCGCCAGCGGCAACAAGCTGAGAGCAGTTGTAAGCTCGGGGTAATGTTTAATGATATGCTCATAACAGCGTACGCGGGAATAGTAGTCGATATCACCGGGTTTGGTCATTCCGACTACAGGATGAATTAACAGATTAGCTTCCGCGCGTTGCGCCGCTCGAAATGTCAGCTCTATATGGGCGCGGTGCATGGGGTTTCTTGTCTGAAACGCTACAATTTTTCGCCATCCCAGTCTCTTGAATGTTTCGCTGGTTTCACGCGGTGTGTCGTGTAAATGTTTGAAGTCATAATTTGCCGGCCTCTCAACGCTTGACACTTCCCCTCCTT
>CBDUII010000453.1:0-1832 GCA_965367285.1 uncultured bacterium | reverse complement strand
AACGTTCTTGCGCGGCAAGAAGATCAATAAAGGCTTTTGAGACGTCAGTAAGAACATCAAGGCGTTTTGTCTCATAATCCCACCATGCGAGATCACGAGAAAGAGAAGTAACACGTTTTCTTTTTGATCGCTTTCCGCCGAGTTCTATCAATTGGCTTAGCTGTATGGTGGATTCAGCCCTGTTCGTTCCGCTATAAACTCCCGATCCGTCTATATCCTGAAATTCTGTTGTTATCTCCGGATTAGGCAAGAGTCCGGCTTGAAGCATTCTTGCCTCACGCGCCCTAATCTCCCATGAAAAAGCTGCTAATTCAGGATTTTTAACAATAGCCAGGGCTATAGCTTCCCGTAGTGTAATTGAACCTGTTGGTTCTTTTATCTCAAGTGGCGCTTGCAAAGCATTCTCCGGGGCTTCCAAAGAGTAAGAAGACGACACGCCCGGACCAAGATCAGACTTGTCCAAATCAAGACGTTTGGAAGCACAGCCAATGAGTCCCGCAAGCAACGCAAGACCTATAATTAATGTGGTTTTAGAATGCATGAACACTCCTAAATGTGATTTACAAGAAAAAAGAAAGAAATTCTGTTATCTAATATTTCGACAGGATGGACTTGAAAATTGACGATTGAAGATTGAAGATTGAAGATTGAAGATTGTCAATTAAGAAAGGAAATCGACAATTGTCAATCTAAAATTGTCAATTTATTTATCCTGTCTAAATTAGTTGATAAAGCGGTTAGATAGAAAAGAATCAAATGAGAAGAACAACTTTACGTAGAGAAAAAAGAGTGGATTTAGTTTCCAAAAAGGATTGTAGATAGCATTTAATGGATGTCGGATCAAAATATTTCCGCATCGACCAATCGATTGCAACTGGATGAATTGAGGCTTTAAATGTCCTGGTTATTTTTGATGTCGCGGCGCTTTCAAATGTAAGAGAAGAAATATGGAATTCATGATCCATATGGCCAAGGCTGGTTTGTCCGGAAGGGAAAACAGAAGGATCGTTAAGTGAGCAGTTATGTTCATGCTCATGCAAACCATTTGCCATCAAATCATTGTTATCTTGTTTTTCATGGTGACAAAAGTTTAAATGAATTTCCCCATGTTCGTAAGTTAGATATGCCACATGGGAGTTTCCCATAACCATTGAAAGCAAAGGCAAACCCAAGGCGCTATTTATCCAGGCCAGAAAAAGAGGGAGAATGAAAAGCCATACCACCGATTTTTGATTATGGCAGGTTTTAGTAAACATATAAAAAAACTCAAAATGATTAAATTAAAAACAGCTTTTAGCCCATGATTTTTATCTATAGCATAAACAGAAAAAAGTTTCAATATTAAAGGGGAGAATTTTTTTGAGTTTCTACGCTAAGATAAAAATCGGCAATAGCATCTGTGAAGGCTTCGATAGTGTAATTTTCAGGAACGATAGAGGTTTTCAGGCCATTCTTTCCCGCTGTTTCAGCGGTTATTGGACCTATGCACGCTATAGTAACACCGTTCACAAGATCAGAAATTTCCTCTTTATTAAACATACTTATAAAATTGGTTACTGTGGAAGACGAAGTAAAGGTAATAACATCAACTTCCTTATTTTTTAGCATCTCTTTTATTTCTCCGGTCTTTCCTTTGGGCTGTATGGTTTTATAAGCTTCAACCACGTCGACTATAGCGCCCAACTTAATTAGTTCTTCCGGTAATACTTCTCGAGCTACAGCAGCCCTTGGAATCAGAACTTTTTTCCCCTTGATTTCATTTGTGCCCAACCCTTCGATAATGGCTTCTGCTTTATACTCCGGCGGAACAAAATCAATCCTAATGCCTATTC
>CBDUII010000452.1:0-1844 GCA_965367285.1 uncultured bacterium | reverse complement strand
AAACGGCATCGTGCAGAAAATTAACAGGGCTGTCCCCTGCCCTGATCAGGCAAAACCGGACCTGGAGATTTTGAGCGGGGTTGCAAAAGCTTTGGACAAACCATTCGATTCCGTGGAACCGGACAAACTAATGGATGAAATCTCAAAAAATGTTGAGAGTTTTAAAAATATAAGTTACGAAAAACTGGGAGAAACCGGAATAAAAATATAGAAATATTGTTTTTGAACAGGCAAATTTATGGAAGATTTTTTAATCACAACTATTAAGGTGCTTTTTATCTTCGGGCTCTATATGGGCGTCTTTGCTCCTATATTGACATGGGTGGAAAGAAAACAAAGCGCCCTAATGCAGGACAGGGTAGGAGCCAATCGAGCGGATATATTTGGTTTTACAATGATAGGTTTGTTCCACCCTCTCGCGGACGCCATTAAGATGTTTGCAAAAGAAGATTTTATTCCACAGGGCGCCAATAAGATAATGCATACGCTGAGCCCGATTATATGCGTTATTCCCGTATTGGTTACCTTCGCTGTTATTCCTTTTGGAGGGGAATACGTTATTGGCGGGAAACATATCAAGCTCGTCATTGCAGACCTTGATGTGGGGCTCATCTTTATTTTAGCAATATCTTCCCTTGCAACGTACGGCACCGTTATTGCCGGCTGGTCTTCCAACAACAGCTGGGCGCTGCTCGGTTCTCTAAGGGCCGCCGCCCAAATGATCTCATATGAAGTCGCGATGGGGTTTACCCTGATAGGTATCTTCATGGTTTACGGTTCTATACAGCTAACAGAAATTGGCGCTGCTCAGGAAAATTTTTTCCGCTGGGGAATTTTCTTGCAGCCCCTTGGATTTTTTATGTTTTTAACTTGTGCTATAGCAGAAAACAAACGGGCGCCATTTGATGTCGCGGAAGGCGAATCTGAAATTATTGCCGGATATTTTCTGGAATACAGCGGATTGAAATTCGGGATGTTCTACATGGCGGAGTTTCTGGAAATTGTTACTGTTGCCGCGATAGTAACAACTCTCTTCTTTGGCGCATGGCATATCCCTTTTATTTCTTCCGCTGCATTACTATCTGCTATTTCCAATGTACTGACCTTTATAATTCCAGCGCAACAATTTCATCAATCCACCCTCTCTCTAATTACTGAGACATTGGCTACTGTGATTTTAATGCTGATCCATATATCTGTCTTCTGGAGCAAGGTATTCTTTTTTATATGGTTTCAGATGATAATACGCTGGACATTACCGAAATTTCGGTATGATCAGATTATGAAATTAGGCTGGAAAATTCTTTTACCATTATCTCTGGCAAATATTTTAATAACGGGAGTTGTAATTTTAATTTTGCAATAAAAAGGTGATTACACTGATTGTAAAGGATTACTCAGATTATTATGTTAGTAAATCGTAATATCACAATGACATGGTGGGAAAGGATTTATCTACCGGAAATCTTCAGGGGAATGTCGGTAACCGCCAGTCATTTCTTCAGAAATTTGATTGGATTTATTCTATCACTTTTAAGCAAAGACAAAAAAAGAACGATCTTTACGGTCTACTATCCGGAGGAAAAAGCAGAATTCCCTCCCGCATTCAGGGGCCGACCTGTTCTGGTGCTTGATGAAAATGGTATTGAGCGGTGCGTGGCTTGCGGCCTTTGTGAAAAAATTTGTCCGGCTTATTGTATTGAAATTCAACCTGCTGAAACAGAACTGGAAAAGGAAAGGTATCCCGAATCTTTCAGTATAGACATGGCCCGGTGTATTTTATGTGGTTTTTGCGTAGAAGCCTGCCCGGAAGAATCTATCGTTCTGTGTGAAGAATTTGAGAT
>CBDUII010000451.1:0-1874 GCA_965367285.1 uncultured bacterium | reverse complement strand
TAAACCATGCCTCTGTGAGTGTGTGCAGTTGAAGCAGCTGAGATAACCGAAGCACGGGGAAACGCTCCAGTTCAGTGAGCCCGGATAGCAAAGTGACCCCTGCTCCCCGCCTTAATGCTGCGGCTGCCAGAGCAAAACCCATCCTACCGGAAGAGGGATTTGAAATAAACCTCACCGGATCTATTGGTTCCCTGGTCGGACCCGCAGTAACCAGAACTTTTTTACCCTTTAGTTTTTCACTTGTTCTTAACCCGGTCTTAACAGCATCAACAATACTTTCTATATTAGCCAAACGTCCTTGGCCTTCATCTCCGCAGGCGAGTTCTCCTTTTTCAGGCCCGATTATTTTCACGCCCCGTTTTTTTAAACAGGCAATATTCTCCTGGACAACAGGGTTCAGGTACATATTGGTATTCATGGCCGGTGCAATGATAATCGGCTTGATTATTGTCATCAAAAGACAGGAAAGGAGATCATCGGCAATACCATGAGCGGCTTTACCGATTATGTTTGCTGTAGCAGGAGCGATTAATAATAAATCCGATTTCTTACTCAGCTCTATATGCTCCATTGCCGATGGGGACTGAGGGTCAAAAAGGCCTGAATAGACATGTTTGCCGGTAAGAGACTCAAAAGTTAAGGAAGTAATAAATTGTTTGGCGCTTTCTGTCATCACCACAGTAATAGAACAGTCATTTTTCTGTAACGACCTGACAATTTCAGCTGCTTTATATGCTGCGATTCCTCCTGTTACGCCCAATAAAACTTCTTTTTGTTTTTTTATAACTTTCACTTTACTGGTTCCTTAGAATTCATAAAGCGGCAAGTTGCCGCAACCAAATAGGGCTTCCGCCCGGTACACTAAGCGTTGCATAAGGCGCTGTAAAAAAACAAAAGCTAAACACCGCCTAAAAAATCTTCCTGAAATGGGACACCATGTGGGGTATCCCACTGTGGAAAGAAGGTTTTATAGTAATAGTACAAGGTTTTTCCTTCGGCATCTCTCCGCGAAAATAATTGAAGAAACCTGCTTTGCTGTTTCATCAATCTCATGATTTATAATAACATAGTCATATTCCGTATAATGCCGGATTTCTTTTTCCGCGATTTTTATTCTACTTTCAATGGCATCTACGGATTCTGTTCCTCGATACGTAAGCCGTTCTCTTAAAATGTCTATTGATGGAGGCAGGATAAAAATGTAAATACCATTGTCTTGCCTTTTTCTGATGTTGCCGGCCCCATTTACTTCAATATCGAAAAAGAGGTCTTTACCCTGTTTCTCTGCCTTTTCAATGTTCTCGAATGAAGAACCATAATAATTGCCATTATATTCATTCCATTCCACAAATTCCTTTGCGTCAATTTTTCTCTTAAACTCTTCCCTGGAAACAAAATAATACTCCTTTCCATTAATTTCACCTTTTCTTGGCAGCCGTGTTGTATGCGAAATAGAAGGGATCAAACCATTAATTTCTTTAAGTATTTTTTCAGAAACCGTGGTTTTTCCTGTTCCGGATGGCGCTGATATTACAAACAACAGGTTTTTTCTTTTAATCATTTTTTATAACGTCTCTACTCAGAAAAAGTCATTTTAGAACAACTAATTTTTTAGTAATATAACAAATTCGGCTGACAACATAAAGCGGCAAGTTGCCGCAACCAAAAGGAGCTATCGCTTTAAGAAGGATAATTAATAGAAGAGAATCTTTTTTTACTTTTAATCCCCTCTTGAGAGGAGCGGACGGGGTGTGTAATCCCCTTGCCACTGCTTCATTAATCCTTTGCGCATCTCAATCCAATATTATTCAGTTCGGCTTTGGCATTTTAGCCTGCACGGCTGACATTGCGCCTAAATCTATGGCTTAATACCC
>CBDUII010000450.1:0-1936 GCA_965367285.1 uncultured bacterium | reverse complement strand
TATAGTATAACTCCTGTCGAAGATCATCCTGAGAGTCCCGAGCGACAAGTCTACACTGTTACTGAAATAACCCGCGCCATCAAGTTTTCTCTTGAAACTGAATTTCCTCAGGTTTGGATTGAAGGAGAGATTTCCAACCTTAGAATTCCATCATCAGGCCACATGTACCTGACAATTAAAGATGAGGAAAGTCAGATCAAAGTGGTGATGTTCAGATCCGGCAAATCCAAATTGAAGTTTGAGCCAAAAGACGGAAACCAGGTCATTGTAAAAGGGAAAATAACGGTTTATGAGCCGAGGGGTGAATATCAAATTGTTATCGATTACATGGAGCCAAAAGGAATTGGCGCTCTACAGTTGGCGTTTCAGCAATTGAAGGAAAAGCTTTCAAAAGAAGGATTATTTGATGACGAATTGAAAAAAAGTCTTCCTCTTTTGCCGCAAAAAATAGGTATTGTAACTTCTCCAACAGGGGCAGCTATACGTGATATTTTGAATATTATAGATCGCCGTTTTCCTAATGTGCATATTTTGATTGCTCCCGTGAAAGTTCAGGGAGAAGGTGCCGCGCGGGAAATAGCCGCTGCTGTCAAAGATTTAAATCAAATTAAAGATGTCGATGTTATCATTGTTGGAAGAGGCGGGGGCTCTATAGAAGATCTCTGGGCTTTCAATGAAGAGATAGTTGCCAGAGCTATTTTTGAATCAGAGATTCCTGTTATTTCCGCAGTGGGTCATGAAATTGATTTTACCATCTCAGACTTGGTGGCGGATTTAAGAGCGCCCACCCCCTCGGTTGCCGCGGAACTGGTGGTCAGGAATAAAAATATTCTTTTTAAAAATATTGTTGCATTAAACAAAAGACTCCTGGGAAATATTCGCGGTGCTTTATATGAGTCGAAAACGCAGTTAAAAAATCTGGTGTCTCGAAAAGTTCTTCAGGATCCGCTGACTCCTGTTCACGAAAAACAGCAGAGACTGGATGAGGTTACTTTGAGAATGGAAAGGGCAATAAAGAATTTCCTGCAAACACAAAAAGAAAAAACCCGGACAAACAAAAAGCATCTTTTTCTCCTCAATCCTTTAAATAAGATAAAACAACACAAGGTATTGCTAAGAGAGGTAGAAAAAAAAATCAACTCTCAAATGAACTTTACTTTGAACATTTCGCGTAATACACTTAATGCGGCTATGAAGCGTCTGGATTCCGTAAGCCCTTTGTCTGTCCTGAAAAGAGGCTATGCTATTTGCCGTACCTATCCTGAGGGAAAAGTTTTGAAGGACTCCGGAAACGTATCAACAGGAGAACTTGTTAAAGTGCAATTGTCAAAAGGAAAATTGTTATGCAATATAAAAGGCAGGGAAAACGAAAAACAAACAGAAGCATAAGGCATTTAAAATAGTTGCATATTTATTATATTTTGATATATTAATCAACGTATTTTGTCCGGAAAAATTAAATGGCAGGATTAACCTTTGAAAAAGCCCTTGAAAGACTTGAGGAAATTGTTGAAGAATTGGAAAATAGTGACCTTGATATAGACAAATCATTAAAAGTTTTTGAAGAAGGTGTTAAATTAACACGGTTTTGCGCTAAAAAATTGGATGGGACAGAAAAGAAAATCGAACTACTGATCAAAGGTGAAAAAGGAGAATTTATTACCGAACTGCTTTCCCCTCCAAACACAGAAGATAATTAATGGTCAAAAAGCGATTGGATTCTCTTCTTGTTGAAAAGCAGCTAACTAATAGCAGAGAAGAAGCAAAAAGGCTGATCCTTGCTGGAAAAACACTTGTCAATGGAGTCGCTCTATCCAAGGTGGGTTCCTTAATTGATGAAGAATCCGATATTAAATTAAAAGACAAGGGGCATCCCTTTGTCAGCCGCGGCGGATTGAAACTTGCTGGAGCTCTTAAAGAGTTTAATGTAAAGGTA
>CBDUII010000449.1:0-1958 GCA_965367285.1 uncultured bacterium | reverse complement strand
TTAATCCCACACAGTGGGTTTAATTCCCCGACGTTCTACGTCGAAAAAATTGATACAGTTGTTTTAGATACCCCGATGCTCTGCGTCGGGGAGTATGTCATTAGAACTTAAGTTCGCTTCGCTCTCAATTAGGAGAATGGAATTATGGAATAGTGGGTTCCGGGAAAGTGTAAAAATGTTTTACGAAAAGAATTCTCTTGAAAAAAAGGTCAAAAAATGATAAATCATTTTAATATAGAGGAATTTCAATGTTTATGGATTCCCGCTAAAGCTTGTCCTCGCACGTTTTAAGCGGGGAGCGTGCGTGAATCTAACTTGAGAATTATTATTCAATATTCCGCCACTACATATTTTTTCAAAAACAAATTTCTATATATAGATAAAAAAAATATTTAAGGAGGAAGATTATGGACAGAACATTAGCATATTCACGGGACCAGGTAGCAGAGGAACAGAAAAGGTTTATGATGAGGGTCTACAACTGGATGACCTCAGGGCTCTGTGTTACTGGTTTTGTAGCCTACTATGTCTCTCAGAGTGAATACCTGCTCGGATTAATCATGGGCAACCCTGTTCTCTTTTATGGACTCATTATTGTTGAACTGGGCCTGGTCTTTTACCTTGCGTCCTCAGTAATGAAAATGAGCGCTCAGGCGGCAATGATGACATTCCTCGGGTATGCCGCATTAAACGGACTCACTTTTTCTTTTATCTTTATCTATTACACACAGTCCACCATTGCTTCAGCCTTTCTGGTTACGGCAGGCACCTTTGGAGCCATGAGTGTTTACGGGTATACAACGAAAAAAGATCTCACATCCTGGGGTAGTTTCTTATTCATGGGGCTTATTGGAATAATTATAGCCTCTTTCGTTAATATGTTTCTGCAGAGCTCAATGATTTACTGGCTAACCACTTATGCCGGAGTTCTGGTTTTTGTCGGCTTAACAGCTTATGACACGCAAAAAATAAAGGAGATGAATATACTTGGAAATGAAGGGACAGACGAGGATACAAAAGAAGCAATCTCCGGCGCGCTCAGGCTTTATCTGGACTTCATAAACCTGTTCCTCATGATCCTCAGGATAATGGGTGGTGGCAGAAGCGATTAAGAAAAATATTTACCTCGCCTCAACATCTCCAAGACGGGTATCAATTCTTAAAGAACTGCTGGAACCATTCCATCTATCCTTTAAAAGCGTTAGTCCCACATTTAAAGAAGTTATAAACGGCTACCCACCAAAAGAGCTTGTTGCTGTTAACGCGAAGGGGAAAGTAACAACCCTCCAATCCGAAATAGACAACGGATCATTGCTTATCGGGGCTGATACAGTTGTTTGTATTGGGAATGACATTATCGGAAAGCCGGAAAATAAAAATGAGGCAAGGGAGTCACTGAAAAAACTAAGCGGCAGACGCCATTCAGTTTTTACAGGAGTAGCGGTTTTAGACACTGCATCCCAAAAGCTCTTCGAAGGCTGTGAAGAAACAATTGTGACTTTCCATGAATTAACGGACGAAGATATAGAATCGTATGTCTCTACCTCAGAACCTCTGGATAAAGCCGGGGCATATGGAATACAGGGACGTGGTGAGATATTTGTAAAAAAAATTGATGGTGGTTTTTCGAATATTGTGGGATTGCCCAAGAAGCTGACATTGTCCCTGTTAAAACAAGCCGGTCTAAGAATATATCTGCGACAATCTGTTAAATCCGCGTAATACGCTTTCCTAAAGTAATGCGTGTCTCCTTTTTAAATCTGCAATCTGAAATTTGAAATTTACTTTTTCTTTCTTCGTCCCATCCTTCTGGAAAATTATTTCTTTTAATTTTCTTTTACTCCATGATTAAAAATATGAGGTTCTTCCGCTTTTGGATCAATGTAAAGCCGTATTTTCAGTGCCATCATTTAATCCCACACAGTGGGTTTAATTCCCCGACGTTCTACGTCGAAAAA
>CBDUII010000448.1:0-1982 GCA_965367285.1 uncultured bacterium | reverse complement strand
CCACGGTTCTTTCTTAATAAACGAACCTCTAAACCTCTTGTTGTCCTTTTTCCGGTTCTTCTTTCATCAAAGACTTTTGGCGCTTTTTTATCACCGGTTTTTTTACCGGCATATTCAGGTATTATCATTGATAAGCTAACGGATTTAGCATCGCCGGGATGTATGATTTTACTGAAGTGTTTTCCTATAAGTTCATTCGGCTTATAACCCAAGCTTCGCACAGATTTATTTACAAACATAAAATTCCCGTTCATGTCGATTTTATAGATAATATCCGGTATGGTTTGCACAAGACTTCTATATCTTTCCTCACTCGCGCTTAAATTTTCCTCCATTCTTTTGCGTTCGGTGATATCGTTTGCAATAAAAAGACCGCCTATGATCTCATTATTTGCGTTAATAAGCGGCGCGCCGTGAAAAAGATAAGTCCTTCTGCCATCTCCCGTTGAAGGTTCGGATTCGAACTCTTTCCTTGGTTTTTCCCCATTTAAGATTCTTTTGTAGAAATCTGGAAAATCAATGTTTCTAATGTGCTTTAAAATGTTTGTTCCGATAACTTTTTTTCTTTTTAAGCCCGGAGCAAATTCTTTTAGATAGTAACTATTGAGATCAATGATATTGCCATTTTTCTCAAACACGCATATTGGAACCGGGCTGGACTCTTTAACCAGCTTAAGCAAATTCAAGGAGGTTTCGCTTTTTTCTTCCGCTTCAATTCTGGCTTTCCTCTCCTGTTTCCTTTCCTGAGAGAGGGTTTCAAACAGGTACACGTTTTTAAGCGGGGCAGCGGCAAGGTTGGAAACTACGGTACAAATTTTAATCTCACGATCCGTAAAGGGCACCTCCCTTCTCGAGGTCCGAAGAATAAGGGTACCGATAATGGAGTCCTTAAAAATAACAGGAAAGGCCATGATCGATCTGATATTAATCAAATTCAATTTATCCCGGACAGAAGAAAGAACAGGTTCTTTTTGCACATCGTTTATTATTATCTGATTTCCTGTCTCCATAATCTTTCGAATTTCAGGATATTTTCCGAGATCTATTTCCAGGTGTTTGAGCTCCTTTGAATCGTGAGAAGCTATCACAATTCCCTTTTGATTCGAAGGATCAATATAGACTATGGAACATCGCACAACCTCTATGATCTCGGAAATCTTTAAAACAATAGTAAAAAGGGTTTCATGCGGCTCTAATTTAGAAGACAGGGACCGGGAAATGTCGAGGATAACAGATTTGTCCTGCTCCTCATTTTTTACTAAGTCATAGAGTTCTTTGTTTCTCAGGTTGGATTTTATGCGGGCCAGAAGTTCCGGGGTATTAAAAGGTTTTGTTACATAATCATCTGCCCCTGTAGAAAGTCCTTTAATTATATCATCGGATTTGTCAAGTGCGGTAAGCATGATAACAGGAATCGATTTATACTCATCATCAGATTTAAGGGAACGGCACACCTCGGTTCCACTTAAGTTCGGCATCTTAATATCAAGAAGGATGAGGTCCGGCCGAATCTTGCGCGCCTTTTCCAGGCCTAATTGACCGTCCACAGCAGAGTGAATTTCATAACTTTCGTCTTCAAGTTCCAGGACTGTGGAAAGAGATTTGATGATATCTTTTTCGTCTTCTATCAAAAGAATTTTTTTCATAAGCTGGTTTAACCCTCTTTCGACATTATCCGCATTGCCTGAGAATCAGACACAGGCAGATAGATTACTAACCCTGCAGTAGTAGTTAATTCTAACGCTAATGGCATTTACTTTCAAGTTATTAACTAAAAAATCAATTGCAAGAATAATTTATTTTTGGTAATTGATAACATGTACTTTGTGCTACTAATCTGTCCCGCACTTTCTGATAGAAGTCCATCCACATGGGCTGATACAAACAATGAAAGTGCGGGGTTGTTTTTTTAGCAAAGCCCCGCTGACCCTCTGTGTCAATATAGATGAGACACCTGCCCTGTGGTTAATTAGAGTAGAGGG
>CBDUII010000447.1:0-2001 GCA_965367285.1 uncultured bacterium | reverse complement strand
GCATAATTTTTACACGCCCTTTTTTTTTATTGAAACTCCCTGCGGTAAAGCCCCGACTCAGCGGGGCAAAGCTGAGCTTAGCTCTGCAAGACAGCAGGGAACCTTCAAATGCAGAATATTTACACCCCCATTAATCTCCCATTGTTAGGGGGAATTAATGGGGGTGTATCGCTTGCTAACCCCGCAGCAAGACTGCGGAGAATGCGCTCGCTAAGTATTTTCAATACTTTTTTTTGAAAAATTCAAAATTTATTCTGCTTGTTGATATATTTTCAGCAATAAAAATAAATATATACCGATAACTGGTATTTGTCAACAACAAAAATACCTATAGTTGGTAAAAATATGGGGCTTCCGTGAAATCGATTAAAAAAGCTCAGAAAAGACAATGGAATGAGTCAGGCTCAACTGGCCTCGCTGATAGGAGTTTCGCAAACATTTCTTTCTGACCTGGAACACAATAATTCGGCTATGACAGAGGTGCTTCTGAATTCCCTTGAATACAAGACCGGCGTAAATAAAAACTGGATCAAAACCGGCAAAGGTGGTAAATTTTTATATTTAAACTCAAACGGCGCTGAAGGCGCTGTTTCCGAACCTGAGTTTGACGCGAATTCGCAAAGCATCGCAAGGGCTTTACAAAAAATACCGGACAAACACCGCTCTGACGTTACTAAAAAAGTCCTTTCTTTTATTGGTCTGCTGTTAAACCTTTTAAAAAAGAAGTGAACCTATTTTCGTTTAGCGATTGCTTCGCTTAATTGCGCGGCCAGGGTTGGATTAACGCGAGCTAATATCTTCCCCGCATCCTTCCCTTTCATTTTACTCAATATCTGGATCGTTATATCCTTATCCAGTTTTTCTATAAGTGAACCGGCCTCAGCAGGTTTCATGGATGAATAGACTTTCACAAGATGTTTAATGCTTTTCTCAACCAGATCTTCTCTTAAAATCACCAGCTCCTCAATCCTGCCCTGAGCTTTTTTAATCTTGCTGAGTTTCTTTTCTATTTCCACGGTTAGAAGTTTCAACTGTTCTTCTTTCTTTTCAAGAACCTGCTCTCTTTCCTTCAGGTCTTGTTCTTTTTGCTTGATAGATTTTAATATTTCAAGATCAATCCCTCCGGGAGCAGCCTGCCGGGTTTCCATCTTTTTTTCAGGCATATTTTTGTTGACGCTTGTCTTATTCTCCTGAGCATACACAGGCGTCCCGAAAGAAATAGTTGCCATATCTGTTTCCTGCGTTTGCAGTATCAACGCAGAAACGCCAAGTTTTAAAGCGATTAAAACAACAATCAATTTTTCAATCTTAAATTGTTTCTTCATTTTTAAATTTAAACCTGCTCGAAGCAACCTCATTTAATAACGCTTCTTCTTTTTTCCTTTCAACTTGTTTATATTCCTCAAAGGCCTTCTTCTTAACCGTTTCTATAATTCTCTTCTGCTTTATCGACTCGTTGAGGACATCTCTTTTTTCATCAACCTTTTTCTGAGCTTCGGCAACTACCTGTCTCTGTTTTTCTGTCTCGGCAAAATTTCCGCCAAAAAAATTATCATAAAAACCCATCTCTTCTAAAGTTAAATCTTTCAACCCCAGAGAATATTTTTCTGAATTGCTTTTCTTTCTATCCAACAAGGCTTCAAGTTCATCATTTTCATTTTGAAACAAATTATTAACAACCGCCAGTTCCCGCTGATTTTTTTCAACAACACTGGAGCGATATCTCAATGCTGGTTCTAACCGAAATTTAAACATAAGCAATTATCAATTAGCAGTTATCAATTAACATTGGCAATTGACCGTTGATAATTGATCACTGTTAATTGCTCAGAATTGCTTTCATCTGTTTAATGGATTCCTGATAGCTTACTTTTTCAGATATCCCCTGCTTCAGGAAGTTATTGATGGAGTCTATCATTTTAATAGCAAAATCTATTTTCGCGCTGCTCCCTTTAACGTAGGCGCCAATATTAATCAGATCTTCCGATTCCTTATAAGTCG
>CBDUII010000446.1:0-2019 GCA_965367285.1 uncultured bacterium | reverse complement strand
TTAAAAATCCTTAAAATCATCGTCACCCATCGGGATGACAACATCCGGATTAATAACTTGTTTGGATTTTTTAGCAGAACCGGGCAGGGTTCTCTGGGCGGCCGGTTTTGCCACCGGAGCGGGGTGTTTTGGTACGTTTACCGCCGCGGCAGGGACTTTTCGGCGGGTTTCAGGAGCTTTTCGCATAACAGGTCCATGGTCACTTCCATCCCCGGTTCCACCAACAATTTTAACCAGATTATCAACTATATTTTTAAGTCCTTCAGACTGACCCGCCAGTTCCTCACTTGACGCTGCTGTTTCTTCTGCATTAGAGGCATTAGACTGGGTAACATTATCCATCTGAGTCACAGCTTTATTCACCTGGCTTACACCATCTGCCTGCTCTTTAGAGGCGTTGGATATTTGAGATACCAGATCAGTCATTGTCTTTACATTGGATACAATTTCAGTAAGGGCTTTCCCCGCCTGATCGACAATTTTATTGCCATTTTCCGCTCTTGAGACCGATTCTTCTATTAAGGAGGCCGTATCTTTGGCCGCGGTGGCGCTTCTTTGTGCCAGGTTTCTTACTTCCTCTGCCACAACGGCAAACCCTTTTCCTGCCTCGCCTGCGCGGGCCGCTTCCACGGCTGCGTTCAGCGCCAGGAGGTTGGTCTGAAAAGCTATTTCCTCAATTACTTTTATAATTTTGGAAATTTTCTCACTGGAATTATTAATCTCTTTCATGGCATCCTGCATATCAACCATAGCTTTGGCTCCATTTTCCGCGGCAGTTCTGGTTTTTATCGCCAGGTGGCTGGCGTTTTCCGCGTTTTGATTTGTCTGAATAGCCATTTCCTCTAACGCAGAGGAAGTCTCTTCCAGGGAAGCAGCCTGCTGCGTTGCCCCCTGTGCTAACTCCTGGCTGGAAGAGGATATCTGGCCGGATGCGGATGAAACCTGATCCGATGATTCGTTTAATTCACCAATAATATTGTTAATGGGATTGGAAATAGAACGGGCGATATAAAAAGATAAAACCCCTACAATACCGGCTGTTACAAGAATAATGACAATCAGGGTTGTTTTTAAAGCATTAACCGGTTTAAAAACAAGACTCTTATCTGTGCCAAGTATAGCCATCCAGTAGACGCGTGGGTTATTTTTATCGGGAAAAATCGACGTATAGGTTAATATCTCTTTCGGATGGTCTTCAATAACTCCGCTTTTTCTGGCTGCGATTATCTTTTCTCCAAAAGATTGATAGTCGGCAGTCAAAGTCAAACCCGGCTTATTAAACATGAAGCCAAACTCTTTGTTTTGATCAGGGTATGCCAGATAGTATCCGTCGGAATTTATTAGATAAATGTTTCCACCAACTGTTTTCTTATATTCAGATAGAAAATTAACGGCCAGGACATTTAATACAACTATTCCCTGTTTTCTCCCGCTTCCATCAAATATAGGGATAGCATAACGGATCACGGGTTTATGGGGAATTTGCACTTTCCCTTTTTCTTTATTCAGGTTAAGCGGAGAAATATATACTTCCCGGGCATTTAATTTCATTGTATTTTGAAAATATGAGGATGTTGACTTGTTCTGAAGTTTTCCTTCGGGAATAATGGAGGCTGTTTTGCCGTCAAAATCAACACGCACCACTTCTTTTCCATCAGAACCGAGAAACCGGACCTGCATGTAAATTTTCTTGCTTTCCGCAAAGGACTTAAAAAATTCACCTAATTCATCCTGCGCAAATTGAATTTCATCGGGATCCTCGGAAATAATTCCTTCCACAAGGCTTATCAGTCCCGTGGTACTGCTTAGAACAAAAAGGTCGGTTTCAATGCCCTTCAGAAAACCGGATACAGCTAAAGCTTTTGTTTCAACTTTATTTTGTTCATTTGTTAGAATATAACCCTTTAAGGTGCTGGAAAGCGTGTTTATGCTATAGAAACCGACAATTATCAATGGTGTAACCGCAAGTGTTAAAAATGAAACCGTTAATTTTTTATTGATCGAAACATTTTTAAAAAA
>CBDUII010000445.1:0-2031 GCA_965367285.1 uncultured bacterium | reverse complement strand
GACAGCAGAAGGACAGATTGAGGAGAAATGAAATTGTAGAGGAAGCGAAGAATATATCAGATGAAAGAAAGATAAAATCCGCGAAGAAACTAAATTGTAATGAGAAGAGGATGGTAGGCGAGAACATAAGAAAAAAATTATAGATATAGTGTTAAAAGCGTAGAAAAGATAGAAAAGTTTATATTATTGGTTTAAAAAAACTTATAAGGAGATGGGTTTAAAATAGTGAAAACACGACTGAGAAATGCAATCTGTCAGAAAGCTCCTGTCAGATGCATATCTCGGTATGATTCACTTTAGAAATGCCCCCATTTTAATTTAATACTGCTTTTATAAGGAGGTGGGCTTAAAATAATGAAAGCAAAAATAAAAAAAGCAGCATATAAAAGCTTTCTATGCGCAGTTGCTGTTTTTATAGCAGCTTTTGTGCTGACTCAAACCGTCCAGGCCGCTAATATTGGTCCGTTGCCGAAATTGAAATTTGACGCCAAAAAAGCGGAACTTGGAAGGAAACTTTTTTTCGATACCAAACTCTCAGGGGACGCGCAGCTTGCATGCTCTTCCTGCCATGACCACAAACTTGGCTTTACAACCAGAAAGCCCCTGTCGGATGGGTATATCAGTATGCTTCACTTCAGAAATGCTCCCACTCTAATCAATACCGCTTATAAGGGGGGTAAATCTGTTTTGCGCAACAAACGTATCCCCTGGCATTGGGACGGCAGAATCGGTACTAACCTCAATGACATGACTCGCGACGCTATGGTTACAAGCGAGACGATGAACATGGATATGAGGATCATGCAGGAACGGCTCAGACAGTTTCCAGCCTATGTGATAGAATTTTATGAAGCCTTTGGGGCAAAAGAACCTACGAATGGTCTCGTGAGAAAAGCGATCCCTGAATTTTTAAAGACCCTGACTTCAAAGAATGTTCCTTTTGACAAGGGTCAGCTTGGTTCTAAAGCCAAAGCAGGTCTTAACCTTTTTAAAGGGAAAGCCGGTTGCATCAGATGCCATAACGGTCCGATGTTTACAGACGGCAAGCCGCACAATACCGGTGTTCCGGAAAACCCGGAGATTTTCAAAGATCCTGTCCGCCATGTAACTTTTATCAGCCTTTTGGGTTTTTCCCAGGGACTTGAGAATATTATGAATTTGAGGCGGGATCCCGGATATATGACCGTCTCTCATGACGCGAAAGACATGGGTAAGTTCTCTACCCCTACCCTGCGGGATCTGAAATACACCGCTCCTTACATGCATAACGGCATGATGGACACATTGGATAAAGTCATAGATTTCTACAACAAGGGCGGCGGGCCGGATCGACCCGGATTAAAAGACGCTGCAATGGTGCCGTTGAGCCTGTCAAATAGTGAAAAAGCAGAGTTAAAAGAATTTCTGCTTGCTCTGAGTGGTGATGATATCGGCGCGGCGGTAAAATACGAAAAACCTGATCTGGATTATCAGCCTTTGCCGAACTGGGTTAATAATGATTATACAATTAAAAATTATATAGATATGAAAACAGGTAAACGAATAATTTTTGATGAATGAAGGGAGGGGAAAAACTTATGAAAAACAGTAAGAAATTTATGTTTCTTGTGTTTGCATTTGCGGCGGTATTAATGTTTACCTTTGCGGGAACAGCTCTCGCGGAAGGAGATCCGGATTTTGATACGCCATTAGGAGCGTTGCCGCCTCCACCATATCCGGTGGATAACCCGACAAAAGCTCATAATGTTTGGCCGTCCAAAATGGGCCCGAAACAGGAATTGGGCTATCTCACATTTTTTGATCCAAAATTGTCAGGGGACCAGGGGCCTTCTGCCTGCTCCGATTGCCATAATCCTTTACAGGGATGGGGAACGAACGAAGCGCACAGCAAAGGTTATGCTGGCACTGCCCACTGGCGGAATTCACAAACAATTGTGAATAATGCTTATTTACAGAAGTTTTTCTGGGGAGGCTCATCTCCACGTTTGGAGGCCCAGCCTCCGTCCCCTGCCCGAGCGGTACTCCCGGGTA
>CBDUII010000444.1:0-2034 GCA_965367285.1 uncultured bacterium | reverse complement strand
GTGTAACCATGATTTTCAGGGCATTGCTAAGGATAAAGTTGGTTTCAATATTAGTGGTTGTTTATTCAAAAATATCCCAGTTTATTGGAGTTCCTCTTTTTATGTCACAGGTTGCTTTTCTTCTTAAAAGCATTTCATAATATTTCGGAGGCAGCCCGTCTCCCGGCCGAATTACTCTAAGGTTTTTAACTGTGAATTTTTCTCCTTCCCTGATATCTTCAACTACAAAAATTGAGCGCCTGAACCTGACAGACGCCTTCTCTTTTTCAGTAACTCCATAATAAACTTTTCCTAATGCTTGCCATGATTTTAAGGTTTCTTCTACTAACATTTTCATTTCATCTGGCTCCATTGAGAATGCTGAATCAACTCCTCCGTCAGTGCGGGATAAGGTAAAGTGTTTTTCAATTACAGTTGCTCCTAACGCAACGCCGGCAATGCTGACACCAATTCCAGGTGTATGGTCGGATAACCCTGCTTCACAATCAAAAAGCTGTTTTAAATGAGGAATTGTCAATAAATTTGCGTCTTCAGGTGTTGCCGGATAAGTGCTTGTGCATTTAAGCAAAATTATATCTTTACAACCAAAATTACGAGCTGTTTTAATAGCTTCATCTAATTCTGAAATTGTTGCCATGCCGGTAGACATAATGATAGGTTTCCTCGTTGACGCTGCTTTTTTTATTAATGGCAAATGTATGTTTTCAAATGATGCAATTTTATATGCGGGAACATTTAAATCTTCCAAGAAGTCTACAGCTGTTTCATCAAAGGGGGTACTGAAGGCAATAAGACCCAGCTCACGACATCGCTTTAAAATAGGCTCGTGCCATTCCCAGGGGGTATAAGCCTGCTGATAGAGATCATATAATGTTTTACCTTTCCAAAGGCTTTTAGAATCATCGATAAGAAATAGATCTTTCTTAATATCAATTGTGATTGTGTCTGCTGTATAGGTTTGCAGCTTTAAGGCATGAACACCAGCTTTAGACACCGCATCAACAATCTCTAAAGCTTTTTTCAGAGATTGATTGTGATTACCCGACATCTCCGCGACAATGAATGGCGGATGTTTGAGGCCTATTTTTTTATCTGCAATAATAATTTCATTCATATAATGGATCTTTTTAAGAATTATTCATATCTCCAACAATAACAATATTAAAAATCCTTTCTGTATGATAAAGTTTAACTAAAAAGGAATTAAAATTCAATGATTCTGTTAGTATCTGCGTAAACCTGTGTAATCAGCATGATCCGCGTTCTATTTTTTTTGGGTTACACTTATTCTACGCTGTAATATCTGTGGTTTCACTTGAAACAATTATGATTTTTATAAGAGTTGATGGAGCAAATATTCGAGAAATTGGGATGGGTCATTTATATCGAATGATATTTATGGCGGAGCATCTATATAAAAAAACCGGCATATCCCCTACATTTGTTATATCGGGATACCAGGAGACTAAAGACTGATTAGATCGCAATAATTTGAAGTACATAGAAATTAATAGTAAGGATGAAACAAATGAAATTCTTAAATTAAGCGCTTCCTCCAATAAGGATGTTTTAATTATAGATATGCTTGACAGAGAAGATAATTATATCAAAAAACTTGTCGAGAAGTTTATTGTTATTTCTTTTGATGATAAAAAAGGAGGAGCAAAATACTCCGACATCGTGTTTAACAGTGTTGTTGGTGGCTCAATAGAGAGAGAAAATTGCTATCAGGGAACAAAGTATTTTTTAATAAGATCGGAAATCGGAAAATATAATTTGAAGAAGAAAAAAATTTCAAGCTCTGTAGAAAATATTTTAATCAGTTTGGGCGGCAGCGATCCCTGTTCTTTGAATTTAAAAATGATCGACTGGTTAAAAAAATTGAAGTTCCCCGGGAAAATAAACTGGGTTTTAGGTCCTTCCGTTAACGATAAAGAGCTAATAGTAGAACACTTTAATGATTTAAACCTTGATATTACGCCAATTATTGATTATAAAGATATGGGAGAGCTTTATTACCATTCCGACTTGAGC
>CBDUII010000443.1:0-2034 GCA_965367285.1 uncultured bacterium | reverse complement strand
GAAGTGTGATGATATGGTGTAGTATGTTGTAGTTTTTTGTGTAGTAGTATAGGTGACAACCCCTTTTGAAGAGGCGGATGAGGCTCTCGGCGGTGCTGCCACATATTTCTCTATTTCCGGAAGTTATGTTACGGATGTTAACCTGGTGGCTGTGGTTGGCAACGACTTCCCGGAAGAACACATTAATTTATTAAAATCTCATTCTGTTAATGTTGATGGCCTTGAGCAAAAATTGGGTAAAACTTTTAGGTGGAAAGGAAAATATGATTTTGACCTTAATGAGGCTCACACTCTGGATACCCGGTTAAATGTCTTTGCTGATTTCAATCCTGAAATTCCTGACAGCTATAAGGATTGTAAATATGTCTTTTTAGCCAATATCGATCCTGATCTTCAGATAAAAGTTCTGGATCAAATAAAAAATCCTAAACTGATTGTTTGCGATACCATGAATTACTGGATCGAAGGAAAACTGGACAGTTTAAAGGAGCTTTTATCCAGAATTCATATTCTTATTATAAATGAGGGAGAAACACGGGAACTGGGCAAAGACCCGAATGTAGTTAAAGCAGCTCAGAAAATATTAAGCTGGGGTCCTGAATGTTTGATTGTTAAAAGAGGTGAGTATGGTTCACTGATGTTTTCAAATTCATCTATTTTTTCCGCGCCCGCCTATCCTCTGGAATTTGTTTACGATCCTACCGGAGCCGGGGATACTTTCGCGGGAGGGTTTATGGGATATATTGCCAAAGCAGATAGCGTATCAGATGAAACCAGACGGCAGGCTATTGTATTCGGCAGCACCATGGCTTCTTTTAATGTGGAAAAATTCAGCCTGGACAGATTGCAATCATTATCATGGGACGAGATAGAAGATAGATTCAGGTTTTTTAAGCGAATCACTCATTTTGAAGACCTAAACCTGTCAGGGGCCGGAACCACAATTCGGTAAGGAAAACCGAATTGGACGGATGTTTTTGCAATCCGCCCGAAGGGTTGAGGCCATGGATGGCCGATAATCAAATAGGGCTACCGCCCTGGCGAGCACACAGAAAATTTCTGCCAAGTCTTGCATAAGCCGCTGTAAAAATCACAACTTAGCCTTGCATAAGTTGCAGTAAAAGAAAAACCAAACTGCGACTAAACACCGCCTAAAAAAAGAAGATTTTATAGAGTAATAGCATGAAGTGCCGAGGTGTCATTCCCAACATCCCAGTATGTCATTCCCGCATGCTCCCCGCTTAAAACGTGCGAGGACAAGCTTTAGCGGAAATCTATAAACATTAAAATTCTTATACATCAAGGTGAGAGGATAAACAATTCAGTTCATCCTGTCAAAAAATACAGGTTAAATTTCTATCACAATGAGGGTAATCAGCGGTATTGCAAAAGGGCGCAAACTTGCCTCTTTTAAGGGTTCGGATATTCGTCCCACTTCAGACCGAGCAAGGGAATCCCTTTTTAATATTTTAAGAGAAAATGTTGCCGGTTCTTCTTTTCTTGATTTGTTTGCCGGTTCAGGCGCAATCGGTATTGAAGCTTTAAGCCGCGGCGCAGAAAACGTGATTTTTGTTGAAAGCCATGCAGCATCAATTGCTCTGATAAAAAAAAACCTGGAAAAGTGTGGTTTCCCCGAAGGTCTTAGCCGGCATATTAAGATAATTCATAAAGACGTTTTTACATATATAAAAACCGTTAAAAAAAAATTTGATGTGATTTTCGTCGATCCACCCTACAAAACAGATCTTGCCGAAAAATCCCTGCTTTGCTTAAACAAAAAGAATTTATTGAAACCTAATGGGATAATTGTTCTTGAACAATTTTTTAAGGCACCGATAGAGCAGGAAATCAGCGGCCTGCAATGTGTTAAAAGAAAAAAAACAGGAGATACCCTCTTTTCTTTTTTTCATAAAAATAGATAGACACAGATTTACTATGATAAACCTTAATGTTGCAAAAAACGGGATTCTTCGGTCGCTTACGCTCCCTCAGAATGACACGCGGGAGGTTTTAGATTGTCATTCTGAGCGAAGC
>CBDUII010000442.1:0-2053 GCA_965367285.1 uncultured bacterium | reverse complement strand
GCAAGTATAGAAATAAAATTATATAAAAGTCAACAGCAGACTTGACCCCTTGATTAGTCAGGACGCATATCTTATGAAAAAAGAATGCTCAAGGACCATAGAACTTAAAGGGCATATTATAGACTCCCTCATCCTGCCCAAAGTCTACGATGAAATTTTAGACAGGGGAGGCAATTACTCTTCAGAAGAAATCAAAATAGGGAAAACAAAAAGGAATATTAGTTACGCAAGGATTAAGGTTATCGCGCCTGCTCAGAAGCTGCTTAACAATATCCTGGACAGGCTTCATGAACTGGGAGCAATAATTAAGGAAGAAGAAGAGGTTGTTTTAAAGGTTGCAAAAAAAGACGGTGTGTTCCCCGAAGGTTTTTATTCAACCACCAACCTGGATACTTATATAAATTATAAAAATAAGTGGATAAAGGTTAAAGATATCTCAATGGATTGTGGTATTCAATTTGATGACAGGCATATGAAAGCTAAATCATTAAAAATGATTGATGTTAGAAGAGGGGACAAGTTTGTTGTCGGTATAAAGGGAGTGCGGGTTAATTTACCGGAGCAGCCAAAAAAAAAGGATGTCTTTGAGTTCATGAGCAGCGGGATTTCCTCTGAGAAGCCGAAAGGATTTATTATTAAGCAAATAGCAGAGGAAATGATCGAACTTAAAAAGGATAAAAACTCTAAAATCCTTTTTGTCTGCGGTCCGGCCATTGTCCACACAGGTTCCAGGAAATACTTGATCAACCTGATTAACAAAGGATATGTGGATACCCTTTTTGCGGGAAACGCGTTAGCGGTTCATGATATTGAAGCGTCTTTATATGGAACCTCCCTTGGGGTTTCTCTTGAAAAAGGAGTTGTTACACCGGGCGGGCACAGGCATCACCTGCGGGCTATAAATACTATCAGAAACGCGGGTGGAATAAAAAACTCAATTAAAAAAGGGATACTGAAAAATGGGATAATGTATTCCTGTGTAAAAAAAAGATGCGGCTTCCTGCTTGCAGGCTCTATTCGTGATGACGGACCGCTTCCGGAAGTTATAACAGACGTAATATCCGCCCAGAAAGAGATGAAAAGAAAACTTAAAGGCGTGAAACTGGCCGTCATGATATCGACAATGCTTCATTCCATAGCAGTAGGCAACTTGCTGGCAGCAGAGGTGAGAACTATATGCGTGGATATTGATCCTGCAGTGGTAACAAAACTAAGCGATAGAGGAACTCTACAGGCAACAGGAATAATTATTGATGTGGAAACTTTTTTGAGAGAACTCTGTGATAATTTACCATGACTAAACTATTAATGTGTCCTCCTGCATACTATACGGTCAATTATGAAATCAATCCATGGATGAACATCCGGGTCAAGCCGGATAAAGAGAAGGCGCTAACCCAATGGAAAAATTATTACAATCTTCTTTCCAAACTAAAAATTAAAGTTCACAAAATCAAACCCCGTCCTGGTCTTCCGGATATGGTTTTCACTGCCAATGCCGGACTTTTATTTAACAAGAAATTCATTGTCAGCAACTTCCGATATCCCCAGAGACAGGGAGAAGCAAAATGTTTTTCTCAATGGTTTAAAAAAAGAGGATATGAAGTCATCACTCTTCCTAAGAATTATTTATTCGAAGGTGAGGGAGACGCGTTAATCATTGGGGATACGCTTGTAGCTGGTTTCAGATTCAGATCGGATATCCACTCTCACAGGTATATTGGCGATGTCATAGGAAAGCGGGTCATATCTTTAGAACTTATTACCTCGAATTTTTATCATCTTGATACCTGCTTTTGTCCTTTAAATAAAGAAACTGCCATGTAGTAACCGGCGGCATTCGCAAGGTACGGAAAAAAGGTTTTAAATAACCTCATTTCAAACCTGATAAAAATCAATAATAAAGACGCGATGAATTTTTGCTGTAACGCGTTGGTCAGCGGAAAAAAAATAGTAATGAACAACTGCACAGGCAAACTAAAAGGTCGGTTAGAGGATATTGGATTTAAAGTCTATTGCCTGGATTTCAGCGAATTTATAAAAGCCGGCGGTA
>CBDUII010000441.1:0-2070 GCA_965367285.1 uncultured bacterium | reverse complement strand
AGCTCCAAAACCCATAGAATGTAATTTCTCCAGAACCCGCTTGAGTAATGAGCGTGGGCAGATCGGGTGCAAGCTTTTTTTATCTTCACCTACAAATTCTATGATATAAAGAGGCGTTTCGTTTTCATCCGGCAATTGCCGTTCTGTTGAGACATCAATTCGATAAAACGCGTCAGGAAAGGCAGTATGCCAGCCTGTAAATTTCGAGTTATCGTAAAGTTTATCGTTAACATCCCATCCCAACACACAATCACAAAAACCGGCGGTTTTATTCACTATGGAATGAAACTTTTCCAGACTGATATATTTCCCACGCAAAACTCCATCAATATCAGTAAAGACCAATTTCACTTTTTGAATCCCTTTTTTCTTGAATTGATCTATTTTTTCTTTTAGCGCTAATGAACGCTTTTTTTTCATAAAGTTCCTTAGAACACAGATTTTTAAATACACTGACGTATAAAAGCTAAAAAACTAAGACGGGATAACAGGATGGACAGGATAAATAATCCTGTTGATCTTGTGAATCCTGTCAAAAAATTCTTAAAATACGCCATCAAACTTATGAAATAGAGTACTTGGTGGCTAAAAATTTGTTCTGAAATGAATAGCTTTTTTTCTTGTTAGCGCGTAAAACCCATATTTTGATAATGCTGATCCCTTCCCGCTTTCCTTAACTCCTGTCCAGGGAAGAGCCGGGTCTAAATAATCACAGCGATTCATAAAGACAGTTCCAGTGTCGATTCGTTCGCTGAATTGATTTGCAATATCTTCGCTTGATGTATATATAGCCGCGGTAAGCCCGTATTTTGAATCGTTGATGAAATCAATAGCCTCATCCATATCCTTAACCTTCATGATCGGCATTATAGGTCCAAAATTTTCCTCTTGCATGACTCGCATAGGTTGTTTTACATTTGTCAAGATGGTAGGTTCCATAAAGGTTCCGTTCCCAATTTTTCTGGTATGACCTCCCCGTTCTATTTTTGCTCCATTATGTATTGCATCCCTGATCTGCTCCATCATCATTTTTGCGGCATTTACGGTCGGCAGAGGCCCCATAGTTGTGGCAGGTTCCATAGGATCCCCCAATTTATATCTATCGACTAAAGTACAGCATTTCTCTACAAATTCCGCATAAATATTTTCATGGACATAGACTCTTTCAATTCCACAGCATGACTGTCCGGCATTATACATTGTTCCTTCAACAAGTCCCTCCGCTGCTTTAGCAATATCAGTATCAGGAGCAGCATACGCGGCATCTTTACCTCCTAACTCCAGGTTGCAATCCATAAAACTATAAGCTGTGCTTTGCTTAATGGCTTTGCCTCCCTCCACAGATCCGGTAAAAATAACATGGTCGATATTTTTTATTTCAATGATCCGTTGAGCTACATCATGGGTAATCACAACATGGTGAAGCAGATTATCCCAAGAGCAAAGTTTTTTCAACGAATTCTCAAAGTGAGTACCGATTGAAGTGGTTAATCCTGAGTGTTTGAGTAAAACAGTATTTCCTGCCAATAGTGCTGTAACAACTCCATTGACAGCAATGAGTAGAGGATAATTCCATGCGGCAATTATAAAAACAACACCCAGGGGAATGTGATCTATACGTCTGTAAAAATGAGTTTTTTCAGGAAGAATGTCCGGGGATAAAGTCTTTTCCGCAATATCGCAGAGATAATGAGCTCTTTCAAAAAAGCCTTTAATCTCATTATGGGATTGCGCGAGGGGTTTTCCCATTTGCCGGGTGATATCCCTGGCTATCCCTTCACAATTTTTCTCAAAATAAGTTAAACCGTTTCTAATCGCGGCAACCCTCTCTGATATGGAAACATTTTTCCAAATTCTAAAAGCGTTACGAGCTTTTTCTATTTTTGCTTGTACCTGCTCAAGATTTTCGTATGGATATGTATTGAATTCCTCTAACGTATATGGATTCCGTGTAATGTGATAATCCAAAAACGGCTCCTAATGAAAAGGTTTTGAATAAAGTATAATAGATGCAGTTCTGTTTGTTAAAGATAAAAATAACCTGCTTAAAGGATAAATGCTTTAGTTCAA
>CBDUII010000440.1:0-2081 GCA_965367285.1 uncultured bacterium | reverse complement strand
AGTCATTAGGTCTGCAACTCGTTACCGGTTTAATAGAAGATCAACTGGGAGGTAAAGTAGAAATAAATAAAAATAAAGGGACCGAGTTCAGGATTAGATTTAAGGAAATCAAGAAGAAGACAAGCCTGATTTAGTGCTGATGGATATTGAGTTAAGCGGGAAAATGGATGGAATTGAAGCCGCAGGAATAACACGCACCCGGATAGTAGACCGCAGCACTAATGGTGAACAGTTAGTTAAAAATCTTAAAAAAGAGCTCCGTCACAGTTGTTAGAAGGAGATGAAATATAAAAATATTTTTAACATTTTTCGTAACATGTATCCTTGTTTTTGGTTATGCAAGCAGAGCATTTGCTTCGGATGAGTGTCAATACTGGAATAAAATAAAATTAAAACATTCTTTCAGTAAAAATTTAGACGCGCATATTAAGATTGATCAAAAGTTTGTGGACGATTTTAATGATTTAGGGTCGCATAGTTATTCGCCAGGAGTTGTTTTCAGGATTAAAAGATATTTTGATTTTGAATTAAATTATAAATATAAAAGAAAAAAAACTGGAAAAGAGTGGTCTGAAGAACATCGGGTGGAACTAATACCGACAATAAATTGGAAATTGGAGGAATACAAACTCAATATTAAAAACAGGTTTGAGTATAGAAGTGTTGAAGGACAAAATAAGTGGATGTGGAGAGAAAAGTTAAAAATAAAAAGACCCATTAAAATTGGCGTTTTCGAGTTTACTACCTTTGTTTCAGAAGAAATATTTTATGATTTCAAGGTTAATGAATTTAATCAAAACCGGGTTGCCACAGGACTATCTAAAATGATAACTAAGAATTCATGGATAGTTTTATATTATATGCGGAAGAATAATAAAAGGGATGGCGCCTGGCCGGGAGTAAATATTTTAGGAACAGAGCTTGGCATAAAATTTTGATGTATCGTAAACCCAAAGCCGGAAAGGATTTAAAATAATTCCGGAAATAACATTTTAAATAAAGGACAACTAATCATGAAAAGTAATAAAGCACGTGGAAATCCCGTAACGATTTTACTTGTTTGGCCAGTTGTTCGTTTTACCCTGATAGTCTTGATAAGCGACTGCGATAGTTCGCTGAACCCAAAACAAGGAAATTCAGCAGAATTTAAAGGTATCAGGAAATCGGTTTCCATCAGTGTTACCGGAACACCCCTCAATTGGCTTTTAATTATTGCGATTGAGCAAGGGTTCTTTTCAGGTGAAGGACTTGATGTAACCCCGAAGTACTATCCATCCGGTAAACGCTCTTTACTGGGAATGTTCGCAGGAGAAGTGGATATAGCGAGCGTTGCAGACGTGCCGATTGTCTTTCAGAGTTTTAAACGACAGGACTTTAGCATCTTCGCCACCATTGGGTCTTCGGACAACGATAATAAAATTGTTGCCCGTAAAGACCGTGGGATTCAAAAACCGGAAGATTTAAAAGGAAAGCGCATAGCTACACATGAATCTGCAGCTGCGCACTTCTTTCAGTACCTTTTTTTGCTAAAAAATGGCCTCTTAGAAAAAGAGGTTGAGGTTTCTTTCATGAAGGCAGAAAAATTGCCCGGGGCTTTAGTGCGAGGCGAGGTGGATGCTATTACAACAAGGGAACCGTTTTTTAGCGAAGTCAGGGAATTATTAGGAGATACCGCAGTGGTTTT
Source organism: uncultured bacterium (assembly GCA_965367285.1). Classification (GTDB taxonomy): domain Bacteria; phylum Nitrospinota; class Nitrospinia; order CAJXCL01; family CAJXCL01; genus CAJXCL01. The sequence continues at coordinate 397 of CBDUII010000440.1, read as the reverse complement.
CGCCGACCGGGGACTTTATTCTAAAGCCTTTCATCAGGTCGCATTTAAGAATTTTATCAGGGAGAATCCGGAAATAATTCGTAGAGTCTTGCGGGCCATGTTACAGGCAGAGGAGTTTGTGAGAAATGATTCGGGTCAAGCGATTAAAATATTATCCAGTAAACTTGAAATATCTGAAGATAAAATTGCTGCTGTGTTGCCGGAACTCAATTTAAAAGTTCAACTGAGCCAATTATGTTTACTTAGATTCGATGATGAGGCCAGATGGGTACTGAAAAAGAAGTGGGCCGATGGACCAGAGATTCCAAATTATCTAAACTTTGTTTATCTGGATGCGCTAAAAGCCGTGAAACCTTAAAGAGTTACCATTATCCATTAGAAAACACAATGCAAATTA
>CBDUII010000439.1:0-2102 GCA_965367285.1 uncultured bacterium | reverse complement strand
GTTTGATGAGGAGGGTTAGAATAGCTAATTGAGCTATTCTGCCTTTACTCTACTGCAATCTGTGGTTCATTTTTTTGGTTGCGGCTTCGCTGCGCTGTGTTATCTGCATTCTATTAAAAAAAAGTGCTGTTATGTTACTAACAACTCACCAATCTTTTTCATATCATCCCCGGAAATCTCCCATCCTGTTGCCTGCTGGTTATCCTGTATCTGGGCGGCTTTCTTCACCCCTACTATAGCAGTAGAGACTCCCTCCTGTGCTAAAAGCCAGTTGATTGCCAGATGATATACTTTCTTTCCATAATTGGAAGCAATACTTTTCAGCTTTTCCACTTTATCAATATGACTTTCATAAACTTTACCTGAAAAGTGTCCAAAAAGCCCCTTTCCGCGCCAGTCTTTGAAATTCGTTTGTTTATCGTACTTCCCTGTTAAAACTCCAGACGCCAGCGGTGAATAAGGGATAACCCCAATTCTCTTTTTTTTACAAAAAGGTATTTCATCTTTTTCCAAATCTCTTTCAAGCATGTTATACATAGATTGAAGGGACACAAATTCTCCATATTTCAAACATTCTTCCATCTGTTCTTTAGAGAAGTTACTTAATCCGATATTAAGGATTTTCCCTTCTTCTTTTAATTTCACCAACTCCTCCATCGTCTCTTGAAACGGTGTTGCAGGATCAGGCCAATGCACCTGATAGAGGTCTATAAAATCTGTTTCCAGTCTTCTCAAGCTTTCTTCAATTTCAAAACGTATGGAGTCAGCTGAACTCTCTTTCCGGATTGAACCGGGTGATTCCTTTTCCCAGCGGAGACCGCACTTTGTGGCAAGAATTACTTTGTCCCGTTTGGTTTTTAAAGCTTTAGCTATTAAGCGCTCCGAACGGCCAAACCCGTATACTGGCGCGGTATCAAAGAAATTAATTCCGAAATCAAAGGCTTTTTGAATTGCCCTGACTGATTCATCGTTGCTTTGGTTGGGCCAGAACGGTTTTCCACCTATTCCCCACGCGCCAAATCCAATAACGCTGACTTCCAAATCACTTGTGCCTAATTTTCTTTTTTCCATAATTATTTTGGGTAAAGTCCCATTTTAGCCACTAAGGCACCAGGACACTAAGAGTATGATCGCATGATGTGTACACATTTTTTTTAGGTGTGTGACACATTTATCTTAAACTATTTTGTATTTTCAGTGGATAAAAATTAATCTGTGTCATCGGTGCAATCTGTGGTTCCTTTTTTTGGTTGTGACCCTGCCACTCCGCGACCTCTGCGGTTAAACTTTTATATGGTTTTTGAGTTCACGAATATCATCAATGATTATGTCCGCGCCCGCTTCAACTAATTCCCCTCTGTCCCTTAAACCGTAGCTGACTCCACAGGTATTGATACCGGCTTTTTTACCTGTCTCAATATCCACTCCTCCATCCCCAACAATCATTGTTTTGCGTGGATCAGCGCCAAATCTATCTATAATCATATTGATACCTTCCGGGTCAGGTTTTTTGGTTTTTAAGCTGTCTCCTCCTAATACCACGGGAAAAAACCGGCTCACATCCAATCCAGCTAAAATCTTCTTAACATACCGTTCCGGTTTATTGGAAATAAGGCCCATATTGGCCCATGAAAAATGTTCTAAGATTTCCATAACTCCCGAATATAGAAGAGTAGTATCTAAAAGATTTTATTCTTAATATTTTCTGAATATTTTTAATAGGTATTCTAAGTTATCTTTTTTGTTTGAATGAGAGATGACTTTTTCAAGAAGGGGCAGCACACCATTCCCCACGTAACTGTAAATCAAACGGTTTTCCAATACAGGAAGGTGGAGATACTTCAAGGTATAGTTAACCGAATTGGCAATATCAACCTTGGAGTCGATAAGAGTGCCGTCCAGATCAAAAATAAACAATTCTATATTTAGTTTAGTCACGTCTCGGAAATTCAAAGTTATGTTTTAAAACGCCTTAAAAGGCGAATATTTTTTATTTTTCATCCTCCAAGCCTTAAACGGCTGGGCTATTAGCCAATCTGTTTACGGTAATGATTCAAAATGAAAACAAATTTTTGAAGGCCATTTATGCCTTTCAATATCTA
>CBDUII010000438.1:0-2106 GCA_965367285.1 uncultured bacterium | reverse complement strand
TTATGAATGGAACAAAAAACGCATTGATAAGGACAACCGCGGCTGGTTATAACAGAAAAGGTCCTGGAAAACATTCCCCGCTGCGCCAGACCTTTAGAGCTGACTTCAAGATACTTTTCCATGTCTAATTTGTGATAGGCCGGATAGGGAATTTCGTCCAGATTTTTAATGTATTCCCCATTTCCTGTGAACAGCAACTCAGAACCTTTCCTGTAATGCAGGCCCTTAATTTTGGAAAGATCCCCTTTGAAATTGTTTTCCAATAGCCTGAGAAAAGGTATTTCTCCTTCACCGCGAATCACGATATCAATATTTTTGTCTTCCAAGCATTCTTTTGGGGCAGAAGATGGGTGAGCCCCTCCCACGATCACCAGGGTTTTAGGATTGCTTTCTTTTACTTCCTTCGCAACCATGTGGAGCGCTTCTGCCTGAGAGGTAAAGGTACAGGAGAGACCCACTACGTTGGGATTTAATTCATGTAGCTTTTCTTTAAGTTTGCTAAATGGAAGACCTATATATAGTCTTTTAGAATCTATCTCTGTATGAACATCCCATCCGGATACCAACAAGTCTAATATTTGAATATTTTTAAACCCGTATTTTTCCGCATAAGACGCAATGTAACTCAATCCTAAAGGAAGGGGAATACCACACCTGGTAAACATGCATACAACATCGCCTTTTGTTAAAATCCAACCCAGGGATATAAGACATAATTTCATAAAAAACTAATTATTAAGAAACAATTAGCGCAAAGCAATCTTAACCAAAAATAAATTCACACCCCCCCTTTAGCCAGGCGGTCCGAAAACTGTCCTCAACGATGTAAAAGTTCGTAGTAGCCCCTGTTTAATAGGTTGACCTCCGGGCGGTTCTTTTTAGCCGCTTAAAAGCGGAACTACAAACTTAGAAGCATATTTTCGGACAACCTGAATTATTATATTAGGCCAAAAAACTTTTGAATAGTCTCAAGGATTCTTTGACTTGCCCGGCCATCGCCAAAGGGATTTTTTATATCGCGAAATTTATTTCTACGCGATGGGTCTTCAAGAAAATGTTTGATATTATTCACAATATCATCTTTCTCCGTTCCAATCAATAAAGCAGTCCCCGCTTCCACCGCCTCCATTCTCTCGGTAACATTTCTGAGCACTAATACTGGAACTCCAAAGGAAGGGGCTTCTTCCTGCACTCCGCCGGAGTCTGATAGAATAAGGAAAGATTTCCGCATGAGGTGAACAAATTCCTTGTAATCTAATGGTTCCAATAAATGCACGCGCTCCTCATTTTCCAAAATTCTCTTTACCTCCTTTCGTACATTTGGATTTAAGTGAACCGGGAAAACAAACCTTACGTTATGAAATTTCCTGGCAATAGATTGAACTGCTTTGAAAATGTTTTCCATAGGTTTCCCAAAGCTCTCCCTTCGGTGAGCGGTAACAAGTATTATCTTTTCGGAAGAAAAATTAAGGTTCTTTAATATTTCGTTTTTAAAGATGTAATTTTCTGATGTGATCCATAACAGAGAATCAATCACAGTGTTGCCGGTTACAAATATCTTTTCTTTATCAACAAATTCATTCAGAAGGTTTTTTTTTGCTTTTTCCGTCGGGCAAAAATTCAAAGAAGCAATAACTGAAAGCAACCGTCGATTCCCTTCTTCAGGAAAAGGAGCATTGTGATTAAAGGTACGAAGCCCGGCTTCAATATGGGCTATAGGTATTTTATTGTAATAAGCTGTCAGCCCGGCAATAAAAGCCGAAGTAGTATCCCCCTGGCAAATGAGTAATTGAGGTCTTTCTCTATTGAAAATCTCCTGCATAAACTGCAAAATTTTTTCGGATAAATTGATGAGATTTTGGTCTTCCTCCATCAGGTCTAAATCGATCTGCGGTTTTATACCAAAAACAGCAAGAGTTTGATCCAGCATCTCCCTGTGTTGAGCGGTAGCAACAACAATTAACTCGAATTTTTTATTTCGCTGAATAGCGTGTATTACTGGCGCCAGCTTTATTATTTCAGGGCGCGTTCCCAATACACTTAATACTTTTATTTTTTTTTGCATTTTTTAAAATTAATGTAGATTTCATTAAAAAACATAAATCT
>CBDUII010000437.1:0-2106 GCA_965367285.1 uncultured bacterium | reverse complement strand
GAGCATCAAAGAATTTTAAACCTCCTTTTTAGTTTTTATCCAACAAATCAAAGAAGATAATCAACATAGTATATTTATTTTGATATACTCCTATAATAGTGCCTGAACGAAAACCCCTGTTTTGAAACATGTGAAAAATAAAGTTTTGAAAAACCAAAGCGTTAGCAAATTGCAACTACTGTTATTTGTGTAAATTCTACATTGAAGATTAAATCATTGAGGGTGCCATGGACAAGCGCCGTTTGCTTGTCCGTGCTTGCTTTCTCACGGACAAACAAAAACCGTTTGTCCATGCCACCCTGCCTATCTGCCTATCATTGCATTAATAAAAATCTTCGTTTTTATAATGGCTTACAATTGTTTGTTTTTCTAAGCCATAAATAGTTTTCGTTCAGGCACAAATTACTAATTGTTAACTGTTAAATGGTAATTATAAATGATTTCTAAAGAAGTTTTAAAACGTTTTCTAACTATTTTCCTGCATCTATAAATTCTGATAATCGGAATTGCTGCCGTATTTTATTTCACGGATATCAGTAATGAAATGGCTATTAGGAAAGCTAATGAAATTGTCTATGTAAATATACATAAAGAAACCATTGCCGGTAATTTCAAGGCCGTAGTTTCTGACCTCTTAATCCTTGCTGATCAACACGAACCGCAAAAAATGTTTGAAACCGGGGAAGATGATGCCTTAAAGAAATTGTTGGATAATTTCCTTAATTTTTCTAAAAGAAAGCAACTTTACGATCAAATACGCTTTCTGGATGAGACAGGCATGGAAGTCGCGAGGGTGAACCTCAATAACGGCAAGCCCTACAACGTACCTGAAGATCAACTTCAATTTAAAGGAAATCGTTATTACTTTAAAGAGACCATTCAACTTAAACGGGGTGAGGTTTTTGTATCACCATTTGATCTCAATATTGAAAGAGGCAAAGTCGAGCAGCCGCTGAAACCAATAATCCGGTTTGGCACGCCGGTTTTAGATCGCTTTGGCAAAAAACGAGGGGTTATTATTCTCAACTATTTGGGCAAAAAAATAATCGACGATCTTGAAAGGATTTCCGCTAATCTACCGGGTCACGTTATGCTTATTAACTCCGATGGATACCTGCTTCACAGCAGGAGACCGGAAGATCATTGGGGATTTATGTATGAAGACCGAAAAGACCGGACATATGGAAATTTTTTCCCCAAAGTGTGGCAGCAAATCTCCGGCGCGGAATCAGGACAATTTATTGATGATGAGGCAGGGATGTTTACCTTTGTAACAATATACCCTCTCCTCGAAGGCTGGGATTTAAGTGCCGGATCGGGCAAACCCTTTGAATCCAGCGCTTATTCTACAAAAGCGAAAAAATATTATTGGAAACTCTTATCGCATATACCGCCGGATGTCCTTTATGCTGAATCGCGCGAATTGTTGGGAATGTTCTTTACTATTTACACAATTTTAATTGTGCTGCTTGCCAGCAGTTCCTGGTTTCTGGCTCATTCAGCCAGTCAGGAAGTTCGACTGCAAAAAATTACCCTGTCCCCTTATAATATCATGGTCACCCTCGCTGTTTTGGTGTTTTTGTCCGAGTTGTTTTTTAGTTTCCTTCTGCATTTTTTGTTCTTTGTTTTTCCTTTTGTTGATTAAATATTGATAATAAGATTGCCAAATCAGGCCCACGAGATTAATCAGATATTATCTGAAATTCGTCAGCTATTATTATTTTGTGACTAGCGGAGTATGCATCAGAGCTACTTAAAATCGATAGATATTTTTCATAGGTTGCGACTAGAATTCCACTATTCCAATCTCCTTCAGTGTGTTCTCCTGTTGCGATTGCTATCGGAAACCACTGATTATCTTCGTTATCATAATTAGTGATCAGCGACAGTTATATTTCCCGCCCGCATTGCCTCACGTAAAATCGCACTTTTAGAAAGCTGTTGCCTCACGGGAAATGTAACCCAATACTTAAGAAAATTAAGTGGAGGGTACATAAATGAGGTTAGCGATGAGTCATAAAACGAGAAGAGAGTTGTTGATACAAATAGTTCCACGATACAGGGAATCAGGCAGCATGCAAAAAAGATCGATACTTGACGAATTTG
>CBDUII010000436.1:0-2123 GCA_965367285.1 uncultured bacterium | reverse complement strand
AAAAAAAGAAGAAGGTGAAAGAAAGTGAGAATGAGAAAGCGAGTGAGGAGAAAAAACATGGTGAAATGGGATTGATGAGCCGGCGGGAGGCTGGTATAGATACATGCATAGACTGCCATCGGCAGGGGGCTTCGCATTCTGTCGGCATGCCCGGTAAAGGAAATATAACCATCCCCGGTGATCTCCCCACTGGAGAAGGAAATGTTATAACTTGCGTAACCTGCCACACGCCTCACGGGGGTAAATTAAGATATCTTGCTCGTTTTGATTTTGGAAGGAATATGTGTGTCATGTGTCATAAGACCTATTAAGTTGCAAATATAAGCGCCTAAAGTTGTCTCAATTAATATCAGAAAATGACAACCGTAATATAAAAGGATTAAAGGAAGCGGAAGAGAGATTAACGCAAGCGGTTAAAAAATTCAAAATTCAATAACAGGTTGCGAACAACGAATTTGATTTTCCGAAATACGGGATTAATAGCTTTATTTGCTCTTTCTATCTCCGGGTGTTACTCTGCATTACAATTAGCCGATGATAAAGAAGAGCTCAATATTAAAAAGGTTGGAATATTCCCTTTTTATAATGAGAGTGGAACGCTCGGGGCCGGTAAAATTGTTACAAATACATTCTTTGCGGTTCTATTTAAAACCGCGACATTCAAAATAGAGGAAAAAGGAAATATAGAGCTGTTTCTTACCCGCAACAAGGTAAGGGATGTCAAAAAGATTACTCTGAAACAGTTAAATACGCTGGGAGAGTCTTTAGGTATTGATGCTGTTTTGACCGGAACAGTGGAAGAGTTTTTGGGCGGAGAGAAAAGAGCGGGTTCCATGACGCCGGTAGTATCCATTCGCGCAAGATTAACCGATGCAAGAACAGGGAAAATATTATGGATGGCAAAACACCGCAAGACGGGAGATGATTATATTACTATCTTTAATTTTGGCGCTGTCAGGTCAGTAAATGCCCTGGCAAGGCGTGTTGTTGCTGAGGTAGTTAAGACAATCAAATAAAGTTCGAAATCCAAAGCACGAAATCCGAAACAACATCGAAATTTAAATATTCAAAATTCAAAACTGCCTAACCCATTTCTTGGTTTGGAGAAAGTTTTTTGTTTAGAACATTGATTATTTTGATCATTCGAATTTGCTTCGATATTCGAATTTCGGATTTTCAACACTTGATTCAGCAAATCAACTTTCTGTTTATTGCATATTTTTGGTTGCGGCCAAAGGTCATGTTATGAAATTTCCTATACATTTAACCCTGAAGAATCTTTTGCGGTTTGGCCTGGTGGCTGTAATTTTTCTTGTCGGTCACGCTGAAGCATTCTGGCCATGGGAGGGAAAATATATAGCGAAGGTAAATGACGATTTTATCACAAAAGAGGATTTTAAAAAAAGGCTTGAGGGATTTCATACAGTGAAAAATATCGGGGAGTATTTGGGGACAAATATTGCCGGTGTGGATCATCGCATGAGATTGAATGAAATGATAGACGAGAGGCTTATGATCCAGGAGTCCTTGAGTATAGATCTTGATAAGATACCCGAGTTTATAAAGGCTTATGATCTTGCAGGGCTTAACCTCTCCCTTGACATGCTCAGGATGGAAGAGGTTGTTAATAAGGTCAAAATAGCGGATGATGAAATACGCAAACGTTTTATTAGTCTATATGAATCCGTGAAATTAAGGCATCTTTTCACAAAGGACCAAAAAAAAGGCGAAGAACTGCTCAGCGCTCTCAAAAAGGGGGGCGATTTTAAAACCATAGTAGAGAAGGAGTCAGAAGACCCGGAATCGATCAGGGAAAAAGAAGGGGATATTGGTTTTAAGAGAAGAAGGAATATGCTTAAAGAAATAGCAGAAGTTGCCTTTAGCTTGAAGGAAGGAGAAATAAGCGGCCTTATCAAGACAAAGAATGGTTTTCACATCATAAGGGTTGAGGAGAAAAAAAAACATGAAGAAGATATCCCAAAAAAGGAGAAAGAAAGGATAAGGATAACGATCTTCAAGGAACAAGAAGTAGTGAGAAACAGTGAATACCTTTAAGCTGTAAGAAAAGACGCGAACATAATTAGAGATAAAGATGCAATACAATCCATCCAGCAAGAGGAGCT
>CBDUII010000435.1:0-2176 GCA_965367285.1 uncultured bacterium | reverse complement strand
ATTTTGCTTACCGGGTGTTTTTCCATCAATAAACAGGGAATCGCTGGCTATGATAGACTTTTGATCGAACTAATAATAATCTTTTTTATGTTGATTGCAGGCGCCAGTTTTTCCCTGCATTACCGTTTGTTCCATGGTGAAAACGCTTACATTGGCAATACGGAGTTTAAAGCTTACCTCTTAATCCTTTTCATCTTTACTTGTACTGTTTTTGCAACACTTATAATTCAATCTCCGGAATATATTTCTGTAGGTGGCGCCTTGCGGCAGGCATTGTTTCAGGTAGTTTCTATTGCTACCACAACGGGTTTCGCTACCACCGATTATAATCATTGGCCGGTGGTTTCTCAGTTGATGCTGCTGATCCTGATGTTTATAGGGGGATGCACCGGATCCACAGGCGGATCAATCAAGGTTCTCAGGCTTGTAGTATCCTTAAAGGCTGCAATTAGGGAATTATTTCTGGTAGCAAATCCAAGGCAGGTTCTTACAATCAAAGTCGGCGACAAAAAAATTAGCAGCGAAATGATCGTGAACATTTCCAGCTTCATAGTGCTTTTCATTGTTATTTTTATATTAGGAGCTATTTGCCTGACCATGACCGGAATGGACATGGTGTCGGCCATGACAGCAGCAGCAGCAGCCATTGGAAACGTTGGACCAGGATTGGGAGAGGTTGGCCCGGCATCCACTTATGTGTCCCTGGCGTCATTTGCCAAGTGGGTGCTGGTTATCTTAATGCTTTTAGGCAGGTTGGAATTATATACTGTTTTAGCTCTCTTACTTCCCTGGCTGCAAAGCACAAAAATCAGCCGCTAATCGCAGAAATATTAGGATATTTTCAAAAAGCATCATACAAGCTTATAACTTTTGAAATAAAACCTATGAAAAATAAAACCGATTTATTAAATCTATTCAAAGGCAAAAGAAGAAAGGACGATATTGTCGTTTTAATAAAGTTATTGCTCTTTATTCTCCTCTTGATCATCACTTTTTCAGTCCTCTTCCACGTTATCATGGAAAATTTTGAGGGAAAAGAGCATTCATGGATTACCAGCATCTATTGGACGCTCACTACTATGACAACTTTAGGGTTCGGGGACATAACATTCAGTTCCGACGCCGGTAGATTTTTTACAATAATAGTTCTTGTTTTCGGCCTGGTTCTTCTATTAATAGTCCTCCCCTATACATTCATCAGCTTCGTTATTGCACCGCTTGTGGAGACAGCGGTCAAAAACAGGGTTCCCAAAAAGCCCCCGATGCCGTTAAAGGATCACGTTATCATTTGCGGGGATGACCCTATAGCGCAAAACCTGGTAAAAATACTGCGCCTCACCAATCAACCTTTTATATTTGTTGAAAAAGATGACGCTAAAGCGGAGTTTCTCTTTGATTCTGGTTTGCCTGTGGTTCATGGCGATATTCTCGAAGAAGAAATATTCAAAGAGCTTGACATTGATTCCGCAAAAATTCTATTTGCTAATCAATCGGATGTGATTAATTCCCATATTGCCCTGACAGTCAGGGGTATCTCCAAAGTCCAGATCATAGCCCTGGCTGAAGTTGTGGCCTCACAGGACATTCTCCATTATGCGGGATGTAACTATGTTCTCCCTGTTAAGGAAATTCTTGGAAAATATCTTGCAAATCGCTGTATGGCAGGGTCAATTCATTCAAACGCTTTAGGGAGTATGGAAAATCTAAAGATAGTTGAGTTTCCTGTTTTTGGTACTCCCTTTTTAGAGAAAACTATCTCCAGTCTAAAAATCAGGGAAACCACAGGTGTTAATATTGTAGGTATTTGGGAAAGAGGGAAATTTTTCTCCCCAAAACCGGATTACCGTCTTTCAGCAAAATCTGTGCTTTTGTTAATGGGAAAAAAAGAAAACCTTTCCGAACTTGACGCTTATATGTCGATCTACATTCCATCCGACAAACCAATAATTGTAATTGGCGCGGGAGGAGTTGGCCATTCTGTGACGAAGGAACTGGACAAGAAGGACACCCCTTATTTTTTAATAGATATTATCGAATGTAATCAATCGCTTGCAAAAGGCACATTTATCCACGGAGATGCCAAGGAAAGGAAGATTTTAGATAAAGCAGGTATTAAGGAAGCTCCAACAGTGGTTATCACAACGAATGATGATGGCATCAATGGCTACCTGACCTT
>CBDUII010000434.1:0-2182 GCA_965367285.1 uncultured bacterium | reverse complement strand
GCAGGTTAGGATGCGATCACCCACTCCTCAGAGACCCGAAAGAGTTTGAGATGGTGACCCAATAGCACTGCCTATGTTTATCATTTCAGCAAGTCCCCTGGCAATCAAGGCGGCACGGGTATTGGACCCGTTTCCAAGACCGTCTGATATACCGGCTGCAATAGCAATTACGTTCTTTAGCGCCCCGCCAAGTTCCACCCCAACAACATCACTGCTTATAAAAACCCTGAAATAGGGAGTGCTGAATAAATTTTGTATATGTTCCGAAGTTTCTCTGTTTTTTGAAGCTGCTACCACAGCAGTTGGTTTCTCATCAGCTATTTCTCTGGCAAAGCTGTGGCCGGAAATAACAGCGAAATTATTATTGGAGCGCGAATTAAATTCTTCGCTATATATTTGTGAGATAGTAGAAAGGGTGTTATTTTCAATTCCTTTACAGGCGCTGACAATCAGCACATCTTCAGGGAGAAAGGAAGATAGAGTCTTAAAAATACCCCGGACATGCTGGGAAGGAACTACAATAATGATAATTGCGGTGTTTTTGACTGCATCTTCCAAGTCGGATATAGGAGTGATATTATTAGAAAGTTTTGTGCCGGGGAAATAGCGAATGTTTTCTCTTTTCTCAGCAATAATCTCGCAAAGATCTTTTTCATAAACCCATAAATTTACTTTACGGTCTTTTTTGGCTAAAAGATTGGATAAAGCCGTGCCCCATGCCCCCGCCCCGATTACTGCCAGTTTTTTTTCTGAAAATTTAAAGTTCATACTGCACGATAAAAAAATATGTTGTATAATAACGCCCTGTCTTCTGTTATTCAAATATTTTAATGTATAGGAATTTATGATACAGAGTATGACCGGCTACAGTCGTTCGGAAATGAAAGACGGAGAAATGGAGTGCGTCATAGAAACCCGCTCTGTAAACAACAGATTTTTAGACGTCTCTGTTCGGCTTCCGAGAAAATTAATGGAAATAGAATCAAAGGTTAAAAAAAAAGTAAAAGAAAAATTTTCAAGGGGATCAATGGAAATAACTGTTTCTTTTAAAAATGAAAAAAAAGAGGCTAACCTGACCGCTGATCTGGAGATGGCGAATGTTTATAAAAAAATATTGGAAGAACTGCGAACCTCTTTAGATATGAAGCAGGAAATTGACTTGAAAGATTTATTGCAGTTCAAGGAAATTATCAAATATGAACCACCTGAAAACAATATTGACGAACTATGGGAAATCATAGAGAAAAATTTGAATATTGCCCTGCAAAAATTGCGGGAAACGCGGTTATCAGAAGGAACGACTCTGCTGTAAGACATTCTGAATAGAATTAAATCTATACTTGAAAAAGTTGAGTATATAAAAGGCTGTCAGCCTTTGATTTTAGAAAACTATAAGAAAAAACTGACAGAAAGGCTGTCTGAATTATTAGATGGACAAAAGATAGACGAAGACCGGCTCCTGCAGGAAGCGGCTATTTACGCGGACCGATCAGATATTTCAGAAGAGATTGTCCGCCTCGAAAGCCACTTAAAGCAGTTTGTTATTTTAACGAAAGGTCATGAGGCAATAGGAAGACAATTGGAATTCATTAACCAGGAGATGTTGCGGGAAGCCAATACAATAACTTCCAAAGCGAATGATTATAAAGTTTCTCAAGCAGTTGTGGAAATCAAAGCGGAACTCGAAAAAATACGTGAACAAATTCAAAATATAGAATAAATTTTCCTTAACGCACCCGAACAAAGTTGTCCGAAAACCATATAATGTGCCAGGCACTTTGGAAGTGCCTGGCACATATAAGGCCGCTTAAAAGCGGTACTACAAACTGAAAAGCACATTTTCGGACAGCCTGAGAAAGAGCGGATTTTCTGGCAGCCTGATTCAGGGGTCTGTCACAAAGCCATAGAATTTGAAAAGAGTTCCAAATTAGGTTGACATCAATTTTTGTATCTGTTAGGTTTTAAACGTACTCTTTCAAAATTTTTTTTAAAGGCGTATTTTCATGGCAGCATGGGATGATTTTCAAAGACAAAAAGGATCCGGTAAATCGGTAGGCGATTCCGTACTACCTTTAAAGTTCCCTAAAAGTAACCTCCCCACTATTAAGCCAGGTAATATCTCTTTAATCATCGCCGTGTTTGGATGTCTCGGGTTTGGGACAGGTGTTTTCTATCTAGTTGG
>CBDUII010000433.1:0-2207 GCA_965367285.1 uncultured bacterium | reverse complement strand
ACCGCACAGAACACAATGCCGGAAGGTGCCGCCACCCCGTACAAACCCCCTGGATAGTCCTTTGCGAAGGGGGAAATCGGGGTGAGTATTCCCCTTTATCAAGGGGGGTGGCCCTTTGGGGCGGGGTGTGTTAAGAAAATTGTGCCAAGCCTTTCTAAAAGGCGCTGTGCTTTGCATAAGCCGGTGTAAAAAACAAAAGCTACACCGCGGGGCTAAAAAAATCAGAACTAAACACCGCCTAAAAAAACACAGTTTTACAGATTTGCAGTGCAGAGAACGGAGAGATTTATTTTTTTAAAAACTTCATAGCCTCTTCCGCGACCTTGCAGGAGGTTGTAATGCAATCGCTGATCCCTATGCCGTTATAGGCGCTGCCTGTAAGGTATAAACCGGGAATCTCTGAGAGAATCTCTTCGATTTTTTTTACCCTGTCAATATCAGATATAACATACTTTGGCATTGCATTTTCCAACCTGTATATTTTTGTGAAAATCAGTTTGGAAGTTATACCCAGGATATCTTTCAGCTCTGACCGCACCATTTCAATCATTTCTTTGTCATCAAGAAAACAAAGGTTCTCGTTCTGCGCTCCTCCTATGAAGCAGCGTAAGAGCATGCTCCCTTCAGGAGCCCGGTGCGAAAATTTATTGGATGAGTATGTGACGGCCATGATTTTCCTGCTTGAAATTTTGGGGACAATGAAACCAAAACCTTTTTTGATATTATTCACTTCAGAAGCCGAATAAGCTAATGATACTGTGGCTGTTGAGACATAAGGGATTTCCAGTAATTTGTCAGCAAGAGGCAAATTAGTCCTTTTCAGCAAGTCAGCGGCAATGTAAGAAGGCGTTGCAACAATTACACAATCATAAAATTTATGTTTGCCGGTTCTTAAACTTACGTCGTAAAAACCGTCTTTTTTAACAACATGAACAGCTTCAGAATCAATTAGTTTACTTGTATTACTTAAAGCATTATAGATGGTATCTGTCAGGCTCTGAAGCCCTTTTTTTAGAGTCATAAACATAGTATATTTTGGTCCCCCCACCTCGTTCCCAAGCTGGAGCTTGGGAACGAGAGATGCCATCTCTTTTCTTCGGGAGAGCATACCACGGATGAGGCTCCCGTATTTCTGTTCAAGGTCAACAAAGCGCGGAAAGCTGGCGTTTATGCTCATGGTTTCCGGGTTACCCGCATGAATTCCAGCCACCAGAGGTTCGGCAATTTTATTAAGGAGTTCTTTTCCCAACCTGCGTTTAACGAAATGAGAAAGGGATTCTTCGGCAGGGTTAGTTCGTTTCGGGATAAAAGGTTCTAAAGCCATTCTCATTTTTCCGGGAAAAGAGATCAGAGAACTGAACAGTATAGGCATGATCATAGTCGGAATCATAAGAATTACCCCTTCCGGCAGGTCATGGAGCTTGTTCTTCCAATAAACACAGGTTCCCTTTTTTTCCTCCCTTGTTTTAAGAAGTTCTCCTTCAAGACCGAGTTTTTCACAAAGTTTAAGGGAGGCTGGTTTCTCTGAAAAAACACAATCCGGCCCGCCTTCCACAGTGAAATCATTTACCTGCTCAGTGAGGATATTTCCTCCCATCCTGCCTTGTTTTTCGATCAGGTCGATTTTAATCGAGATGTCATTCTCAGCGGCTTCTTTTTCGAGGGCGTAGGCCGCGGAAAGACCGGCAATGCCGCCTCCGATAATAGCGATTTTTTTTACTTTTTGATTATTCATAGCGCGTTACTTCAAATTACAAATTGCAAATCTAAAATTAAAATCCGCAATTTGCAATCTGTAATTTATTAGTAGTTAATAGCCTCCATCACTACTTCTGAAAGGGCTTCAATGAATTCAGGAGAATCGTTTAAGGATTTCGATCTGTTAAAATTCAAACCAAGAAACTCTGCCTGCTGACGATAGACTATATCAATATCATACAACGTTTCAACATGGTCTGATACGAACACAATCGGTACAATCAACACGTTTTTATATCCCTCTCCCGGCAGGTTTTCAAGAATGGACTCCACAGTTGGTTCAAGCCATTCACCGGTAGCAAGCCCTTTGCTCTGGTCTCCGCGTTTCCAATCCAGCTCTCCTGTACCGACTAGATTCCCTTCTATTGTCTCGTTGAGTTGGCTTACATAATGCGCATTGTTATCCATAACTTTGAGCGGAAGGGAGTGAGCGCTGAAGATGACCGCTG
>CBDUII010000432.1:0-2217 GCA_965367285.1 uncultured bacterium | reverse complement strand
ACAACAAGCCCCCTTCGTTCTTCCTCCATTGCATGTTTGCTTAAAGCCATCTCAATGTTGGTTTGTAGTTCTAAAACTCTATATGGTTTAAGCAAATATCCGAATGCTTCTGTTATTTTTGCGCGGTTTACCATCTCTTTATCTGTAAAACCCGTGAGATATATAATCGGAATAAAGTGTAATTCAGTGTTTATCCGGTTTGCAGTATCAATCCCATCCATTTTCCCTTCCAACTTAATATCCATCAAAATTAAATCTGGCCTTTCATTATCCACTTTCTTAATCGCATCCTCTCCGGAAGCCGCCATTGCTGTAACAATATAACCTAAATCTTCCAAACTCATTTTTAAGCCTTTTGCAGTAATACTTGAGTCTTCAACAACAAGGATTTTCACTTTTTTCTTCATATTACACACCTTTCAAAACTAATTTAAATTCTTTTCTTTAAACGTAATCTTAACCTTTATTCCTCATTACTAACCGATTTATGCGGTTAAACGTTTAACTAACTAATAGTTTCAAGCCCTAAAAAATAAGATCAAGCCTCTAATATAAAGACTCTTTTAAAAATTATTGTAAACAATGGTTTCCTCCTGTTTAAGAATTATTGCTAATTTAAGCTGAGATCAGCTTTGGGGGGGGGGGTAAGGTCACCCCCATCCAAATTCAGAAAGAATCAATCTTATTTAAGGACTTTTTTTTTTGCGTCCATTTGATGCCATATGACACATAATCTTTGTTTATTTTATTCTCTAAACTTTTTATCAATTCTGTATACTTTTGTATAAAGCCTCCTATGACAGCCGCATACCAAAGCATTGATTTTGTTGGATTTATTTATCGGCATGAATCGTGCGTTTAAAATTATTGAAAAACTGCATACTTATAGCCCGGCTCTTCACTTGATCAGAAAAATCTTTTTACAGGGTTAAAGGGAATGATTAAAAAATGTTATACCATACTATTATTCAATGAAATTTTAGATAAGCCTGTAAAAATCAGAATCCCAATACCTTTTTTAAAATATTTTATTATAGTCGGATTTTTATCTTTCTCTTTATTAATCGGCTTTACTTCTTATTTTATCCATTTATATTATATTGCCAATAAAGAAGCCCGGGAAGTTAATGCGCTTCGAACTGAGAGCAGATCACAAAAGTTACAAATCCAGAAATTTATAAAAAAGGTTAGTAACTTTGAAAAAGAAATGCGGCGCATAGAAAGGTTAGACAAAAAGCTGCGCGTCATAAGCGCTATAGATAAAACTGAGGGGGCTAAGACAAATATGCTGGGAATCGGTGGATCTTCGGAAATCAAAATGGATGACCTGAATCTTTCGTTTAACGCAAACCCACTTGAAAAACTATCATTGAAATTAGAGAGATTAAAAGTTCAAGCAAATTTGCAGGAAATCAGCTTATCTCAATTAGACCGGTTTTTTAAAGACCGTCGGTCTTTCCTCTCCTCTGTGCCTTCTATTTGGCCTGTAAGAGGGTGGGTGACATCCGGATTTGGATACAGGGTATCCCCTTATACTGGATTCAGGGAAATGCATGAAGGCATTGATATTGCGACATCCCTTTATTCTAATATTGTTGCTCCAGCCGATGGCTTCGTGATTCGCTCAGACCGAAAGCAAAACCATGGACTCATGCTGGAAATCGATCATGGGTATGGTTTTATCACAAGATACGCCCACAACTCTAAAAATCTTGTAAAAACAGGAGATCGAGTAAAGAGAGGACAGTTGATCGCGCATTCAGGCAATACTGGCAGGAGCACAGGACCACATTTGCATTACGCAATTTTTCTTAATGGCATCCCTGTCAATCCGGTTAAATATATCATTGAATAAGCACACTACTTTACTTTTGATCCCACAGTTACTTCATCCTGAAAACCCGCCAGGGTGATTTTATCGCCAGAGGTTGCCGCTAATACCATTCCCTGCGATTCTATTCCCATCAGCTTGGCTGGTTTCAGGTTGGCAACTAAAATAATTTTTTTTCCAATCAGTTCGTCCGCGCTGTAACATGTCGCAATTCCGGCTACAACCTGCCGCGTTTCCGCACCGATATCTACCTTCAGTTTTATCATCTTTTTTGATTTTTCTACTTTCTCTGCTTCTTTGATCTCCCTTCTCCTGAGATTCTTCTTTTCAAACTTCTCAATACTGATCAAGTTTGTTTCTGCTTATTCACATTTCTCTTTTTTCTT
>CBDUII010000431.1:0-2231 GCA_965367285.1 uncultured bacterium | reverse complement strand
CGCCTGATATACAGTAGGTACATTTTGCGGGGCAACCACGACCAAATTCTATAGTATTAACATCTGAATACCTCTTTCTATACAAATAGAAATCTTTCGCACGAGGGAATTTATCCATATCGTCAACATCTTTGCCTTTAATGATCTGTTTTGTTGTTCGACCAGAAGCAATAACTTTTAAAAGTTCAATAAGACTGATTTCTCCTTCACCTGTGATAACATAATTGAAATTTCCCGTATTAAGAAAATCCTCAGGGAGGACTGTGGCATGAATACCGCCCGCTATTACTACCTTATTATATTTTTTAGCTATACGGGCGATTTGCTCGGCGTATTCAAAGCTGGGTGTTTGCACGGAAATCCCCAGAACTTCGGCGTCGGTTCCGGCAATAATTTCTTCAACACAATTAAAATTTTTCAAATAGCGCAGGTCCATTATATCTGTCTCAAAACCTGCCAATTCAACTGCTGAAGCCAGGTAACTAATTCCCAAAGGAACCGCATCGCCAGATAAGTTACTGTTTTTATAGCTGTTAAAACCGATACTTGCTATACCTGGGTAAACAAATAATATTTTCATAATAAGACCTCTCTGGTTTTTGCCGCTCACATAACTACACCAAAACCCGTTTTACTCCCTCAACGCTGCATAGAAAATAAATTTTCATTTTTTTATTGCATAAGACATATTTTCCATCAAGACAACATCTTTGAAATAAGGAGAAGGCATGATTTTTTCTTTAAAAACACGCCGGGGACCATCATCATTGTGTTCATTGCCTGTATCATGGAAAATAATTGTTCCGCCATGGCAAAGAAAAGGGGACCACATTTCGAAATCCTCCAGTACTAAGGGATACTCTATGATCTCCATCAATAAAAAGAAGACGTATATCCTCACCGGGCCATGTTTTAGCGATCTGATTAGAATACCCTATATGAGAAATAACGTAATCATCTAATCCCGCCAAATGAATATTGTTCAGGTATTGCCTGTAAAAAGGATAAAGTATATGCGAATCTATTGAACAAACCTTTTCTCTTTTTCTCATTTTGCTCCCCCATCCGAGAACAACCGTTGATCTTCCGCATTCGGAACCAATTTCAACAATTTTGCTTTTACCCGATCCATTGCATGCAAAATTAAAAAGAACCTCGGCTTCTTCTTTTTTAAGGTGTTTAAAAATTGAATTCACAAAAGGCCAGATATCTTGAAAACAGGATATTTTTTCATTAACTGGCGGGGGCGCTGGATAGCGCTGGTGATGCTCAATATAATCCAAAAGCCAGGTGTAATTTCTTTCAAAATCCCATAAAGCGCATTTTAAGTGTTTCGCTGAATCAAGAACCTTTTTTGCGCCTTTTAGATCATTCTGAGCAACCAATTAACAGATAAGATAAAACAATTTTAGATTCCATAGAACCGGGCAGCATGTCATCAACCTCCGGATAATAAATCATACATTTATCAATTTTTCCCAACTGGTAATAAAACGCTATTATTTCTAACATATAAGAAACGGTTTTTGGAAAATAATCTATTTCCAGAGTAAGTTCTTTTTCCGCTTCTTCAAATTTTCGCTGAAATCTAAACAGTTTTGCTTTAGCTAAATGACCTCCCGGGAAAGTTCCATGTTTTTTGATTAGAATATTTAGTAAATGGTTTGCCTGTTCAAATCTTGAAAAATCAATAAGAGTATTTACCACCTCCAGACCTAATTCAAAGGAAGCCTGAATCGCTTTTTTATGATACTCATAATATTCGAACCCTTTGTCAAACTCTTCAGCAATAAAAACCCGTTTAAGTTCGGAGACAAATGTTTCAGGCATTGTAAGTAATATCTCCTTATTTTAGTTAATCTGCTCTTCGCTCACAGTATTGGATTGCAACATTATTAATTATCGCGCAGGACGGTTAATACGGATGAGTTGACCAGAAAGCTGTGTCTGTGATTCAATTGCTTCATGAATTCGGGAGGACTGCCTGACCTACAAAGTCAGGATCAAAAGTACATAAGATAATGCCCGCATGGTGGGGTTTAGTATTATAACCACTGGTAATGGGAAATTCTCATTAGCGTAAAACCTTGCCATTACCTAAACTTCCTCATTTTCGTGGATTTGTCGCTCAATCTCGTTTCGATGGGAGCGGAAATAAGCCCAGGCATTAGATAAATCCTCCGCTTGCAAGGTGGGATAACTCTTCAATAAATCCGATTCACTAGTCCCCA
>CBDUII010000430.1:0-2246 GCA_965367285.1 uncultured bacterium | reverse complement strand
TCGAAACCATTAAGTTCAGGCATCTCAGTGTCGGCAAAAATAATATCCGGCTGAACTTCATTGGCTTTATCCAATGCCTCCTGTCCGTTTTCTGCTGTAAGAACCGTAACGTCTTCGCCCTCAAAGGCCAGGCCGATTACCTTGTGAATAGTAGCGCTATCATCGGCAACCAATAAATTCATAGGCATGACTTTACCTTTTTTTCAAACGCAGTGTCACGGCGCCGCGGCCAAAACAAATTCACCGCAAAGACGCAGAGTTCGCAAAGGGAAAAAGAAACCATTCTGAGTCCATGAAATTATATCGCGAGATACTAAAAAAAGCCCTTTAACAATAAGTCTTTAGCTAATTTTTTAGTAACATAAAAAATTAGGATAGTCAAGTAATTTGCGTTATGACGTCTTCCATGAAATACTAAATTGCTGAAATGATTGGGCACTGTTTGAGGTTCCGGCGGAACAAAAGAGGTACCCCCCGTACTTCCAATAAAGACTTGCCCGGTTAGGACACGAAAAGCTCGTTTGCAAATTCTTCCGGGTTAAAGACCTTTAAATCCTCCAATTCTTCGCCGATACCGATGTATTTTACCGGTATTTTTAATTCATCAATAATCTGAACGACAATACCGCCTTTGCTTGTACTGTCCAGTTTTGTTAACACGATGCCGGTGAGATGAAGCGCCTCATGGAACTTTTTAGCCTGAGACAGCCCGTTTTGTCCGGTAGTCGCGTCCATAATCAATAAAATTTCATGGGGACCGTCCTCCATATCTTTACAAATGACCCTTTTAATCTTTTTTAATTGCTCCATTAAATTAGTATTCGTATGGAGCCGACCTGCAGTGTCGATTATTAGTACGTCTTTTCCTCTGGCTTTTGCGGCTTTCATGGAATCAAAAACAACCGCGGAGGGGTCCGCGCCGTCCTGATGGCTTATGAAATCCGACTTCGTTCTTTCAGCCCATATTTTGAGTTGCTCAATGGCAGCAGCCCGAAAGGTATCTCCTGCCGCTATGAGGACTTTTTTATTTTCACAGGCATACCGGTATGCTAATTTCCCGATGGTTGTAGTCTTGCCGGAACCATTGACTCCCACAACCACAATAGTATGAGGAGAGTCATTCCTGCTTGTTGTTTCAGGATTTTTCTCTGTAAGTATGTTGGTTATCTTTTCTTTTAAGAAATTTTTTATCTCTTGATTCTCTTTTATTTTTCTATTTTGAATCTCTTTTCGCAAGTCATTCAATACCTTGAACGTGAAACTTACTCCCATATCCGCTGATATTAAAAGTTCTTCCAGTTCATCTATCAGACTTTCATCAATCTTTTTAGCCCTGAAAATGATCTTATCCATACCACCGATAAGCGCTGATTTTGTTTTTGACAGACTTTTTTTCAGGGAACTTAAATAACCGTTTTTTTGTTCTGTTGTCATAACTGTGATTATAACCGCGAATTTCACGAATTTCACGAATTATTTTTAACGCAAAGTACGCGGAGTAAGCAAAGAAAAGAGGAAAAGACATGGAACGCAGATGAGACGGATGAAACGAATTACCGCGGATTAAGCTCTGCATAAGCCGCTGTACAAAAAAAAACAACAGCGGCTAATGCAACGCCCGCCTGCCCCCAATATTGTAAGAAGATTAAAAGGATCAGAACTGATCGTAATGACCACCAATGGCATAGATAAATATTGAATGTACATCAAATCTATATACTAAACGGTCTTTAATCGACAACCGCCTGGACCACAACCCTGTTAAGTTTCTTTTTAGAGGTTCTGGTTTACCAATTCCAACTTTTGGATCTCCTCGCTGCATCTCTTTGAGAATAAGACACAAATTTTTGTGTAAAGCTTTATTCTTTTTTCTTAATTCTTCGTATTTCCCCCATGTATTTCCTTCAAACACAATTGATCTCATCCATTTCCTCTTTTTTCGGCTTATATCCTTTACCCACTTTATGAGTCTTACTGGATTGGGAAATTTGTTTCATCAAAGACGAGTTTTGTAAAACATAAATTGTCTCCTGCTCCTGCAGCCAATCGTCTAATCCGATAACAACAAAGTCGCCTCCATTTCGTCTCGAAATATGTAATGGCTCATGGTTTGAAATAGACTTCTCTACGGCATCTTTCAGATTCGCTCGAAATTTGTTTACTGTAATTTCACGCATGATACTTAGCTCCTTAAATTATTGGTTACTTCAAGCGTACTGCACTTCGGTACATCTTGTCAAGGATAG
>CBDUII010000429.1:0-2249 GCA_965367285.1 uncultured bacterium | reverse complement strand
GAATGAGGTGAAATAAGGTCAGTCCGGTTTGTAAAAAATTTAAGAATATCAATGGGATAATGTATAGATAATAGCGCCAGAAGAATTGATGAGATTAGGATAAAGTAAGGGTGCTTGCCAACAAAAGACGCGATAGCCTCTAAAATTCTATCTTTGAAATTTTTGTGAATCATAAAAAGAACTTTAAAAGAATCAAAAAAAATCTCTGAAAGGGCGGAGACCTCTCCTCTTCTCTGCCGCAAAAATATAGTATTATAACATTTCGTTTGCAAACCACAAATTCGGGTAAGCTTTCATAAGGCATCACTTCAAATTTCATTTTGAAGGTAAAAGGTTTAAGGCAAAAGCATATTTAAATCGGTATTTCCCATTTAAACATTTAAGCTTTGCTATTTTAGCGTTTTAAAGTTTTTACGATAGCTTTTATGTAAAATAGGGAGGTAAATTAATACTATGCATCGGTAGTGTCCAATAAAAAGATGATTTATAGACAGCAATATTCTATATTAAAGCAACATAAAATCAATGAGCTTTTGAGCCAGCTTTGAGGAGGTTTTATGGACAACCATTTTGCATTTACGTATTACTCCTGACTCCACTCATCAGACAGCCTTCCCGCCTGTTTTAGAACCAGTTCAATGGCCTCAGGGGTTTTGTCTGGCGGGTATTTATATCTCCTCAAGGTAATCCGTACCAGGTTTCTCAGTTTTGCCCTCACACTTTCCCGCTTCTGCCAGTCCACAGAAGCGCTCCGACGAAGTTTGTCCGTTAACTCCTGGGCAATCTTCTTTAACATTTCATCTCCTAACTCCCGTACCGCGCTTTCGTTATTAGCGAGGGCGTCGTAAAAAGCCAATTCAGCCGGGTTCAAGCCCAGGGTCTCGTTTCTATCCATGTCCTCCTGGAAATCCTTCGCCATTTGGATCAGTTCTTCAATGACCTGGGCCGTCTCAATGGCGCGGTTGTGATACCGCCGAAGTGTATCGAGGAGTTGGTCTCCATATTTTTTTTCAATAACCACGTTGTTCCGCGATCTTGAGCGGATACTATCTCTTAACAATTTTTCCAGAATCGCCACTGCCAGATTTTTAGCAGGCATTTTCCGAATGTCCTCCAGAAACTCATCAGACAGAAGGGCAATATTCGGTTTTTCCAGTCCAGCCAGTTCAAAGATATCCAATATCCCTTCGGAAATGACGGCGTTGTCCAGTATCTGCTTTAGGGCGGAGTTCCTTTCTTCCTCTGTCCGTTTCTTCTCAACCGTAGTATATTTGATAAGTGCCGCCTTGATGGCTGTGAAAAAAGCGATCTCCTTTCTGAGCGGCTTCGCCTCGTCCAGCGTTCCGCACAGGGAAAAGGCTTTTGTTATGGCGAGAACGGAGTCCAGAAATTCCTTTTTTCTGTCCTTCTTTTTATTACCATCCTCCGGTTTCAATATATGGTTGGCTGCGGGAACCAAAAGTTGGGTCGCCTTTGTTTCGTATTCGCTATAATTAAAACCGTGGAACATCCCCCGCACCACATCCATCTTTTCCAGCAATACGTCCAGCGCCTCCTCTGCAAGGTTGGTCGGCCTCCCTCTTCCCTTGGCGTCCGTATAATCCTTAAGGGCATGTTTCAACTCATTGGCAATGCCGATATAGTCCACCACCAGGCCTCCCGGTTTGTTCCGGAAAACCCTGTTTACCCTGGCTAATGGCCTGCATCAGGTTATGCCCCTTCATCGGCTTATCCACGTACATGGTGTGACATACCGGAACGTCAAAACCGGTAAGCCACATGTCCCGCACAATAACAATCTTCAAAGGATCCTTAGGGTCCTTAAACCGTTTTTCAAGTCTCTTCTTTTGTTTTTTGCTGTATGCATGGGGACGAAAAAGTTCTCTGTCCGAGGCGGACCCGGTCATAACGATTTTAATAGACCCCTTTTCCACGTCCGCGTTGTGCCAGTCTGGGCGAAGTTCCGTAATTTCTTTATAAAGGTTCGCGCAGATTTCCCGGCTCATGCAAACGACCATAGTTTTTCCTTCAATAGTGGAAAGCCTGTTTTCAAAGTGTTCTATCATGTCCTCCGCCACCTCTTTCAGCCGTGGCTCCGCTCCCACCAGCTTTTCCAGTGCCGCCCACCGGCTTTTGGTCCGTTCTCTCTCCGCCATATCTTCCTCATCTTCTATACCCTCTCCCACTTCCTCCTTACTTTCCTCACTGCCTGAGCGGTTGCTTTCTCAATTCGCGAGTCGGCTTCTGTA
>CBDUII010000428.1:0-2261 GCA_965367285.1 uncultured bacterium | reverse complement strand
GTTACGCCATCTTTTGTAATGGTTGGAGATCCAAACTTTTTATCAAGAATAACATTTCTTCCTTTTGGCCCTAAAGTAGTTCTTACGGCTTCGGTAAGTTTATCCACTCCATTTAATACTTTTCTTCGCGCATCTTCACCATATAATATTTGTTTCCCTGGCATATTTCCTCCTTAAATAGATAAAAAAAATTAACCAATAATTCCCTGGATATCATCTTCTCTCATGAGGAGCAATTCTTCTCCTTCTACCTTGATTTCCGTACCGGCATATTTCCCAAAAATAACTTTATCGCCTTTTTTAACCTCTAAAGGCAATCTTTTATCATTTTCTGACAACTTTCCATTTCCTACAGCGACAATTTTTCCTTCCATTGGTTTTTCTTTGGCTGTATCAGGGATTATGATCCCTCCTTTTTTGGTCTCCTTTTCCTCCAGGGGTTTGACCAGAACCCTGTCTTGTAATGGCCGAACTTTCATTTATAAACTCCTTTCTATGTTTATGAATTAAAACTAATTATTAATAATATAATATGAAAGGCAAGGATAATTTATCCCGTTAGAGATCTCTGTTCGGAAGCTCGTTAATGGAATCAAAAAATAATGTTTTCCGCCTTTTTGTACGGGGTCTAATGCCCCCCTTGCTAAAATTTAACGGAATTTACTTAAAATTATCCCCAAAAAATTTGTTCTTCACCTCCTTTGTTTTTCATTTCTGGCTGCTGCTTTGCCGCACCTGGTTTTCCTCATTAGAAATTCCAGAATGCTATTGTTTCTGATTACAGCAAAAACCCACAAACATTTCTAACGGGGTTTGCCTTTTTATAATATTCACTAAAAAACGCTCAAGCAATTAGCACTCACTCGCAGAGAGTGCTAATTTACCTTTATAATATGTTTACTTTAAAAAATCAAGGTATTCTTCAAAAAAAATTATTTTTTTGTAGAATTGCGAAATGGAATTTACAAAGCGATGAGGTATTTGGAGAATCAAACCAGGCTATTCTTTTATGTCGAGAATGGTGCCAAGAAGTTCATTCTGAGTTTTAATTGCTTTTATGTTTGCTTTGTAACCGGCGCTGGCAGTAATAAGATTTACTGACTCTTCAACTATATCAACATTTGAATATTCTATGCTGCCCTGGATAATGGTCCCGAGACCACCGGTTCCGGGGATTCCGCTTACTGCAGAGCCGGAGACGTTTGACGCGCTGAATAAATTATTTCCGAGTGAAACCAGTCCGCCGGAATTCTGGAAAGAAGACAGTTCTATTTGCCCGATTACCTGGCTTTGTCCATTAATGATAGCCGAGACTTGCCCGGAGCCTGATATACTCACCCCTGTAGCGTTTCCAGGAATGCTGATTTCCGGTTGAATTGGATTTCCGTTTGAGGTAACAAGACGGCCTGTGGAATCTTTCTTTAAGTTGCCGTCGCGTGAATAGCCTGTTCCACCATTGGGTAAACCAACACGCAAAAAACCCCGTCCATTAACAGCAATATTTAAAGAATTGTTTGTGGGTATAAGTGACCCTTGTGTATGTACAGGTTGATTTGAAGCGATTTGAACGCCTTTTAAATTCCCGCTTTCTTGAAATGAAGCAACCCTTTTCTTAAAACCGGTGGTGTTTATATTCGCAATGTTATTAGCAGTGCTACTAATTTTTTTTGAAAATGCCTTTAATGCCGACAAAGCTGAATTTATCCCACCAAGCATCACTTTTTTTACCCCCTATTCTTTTGTATCGGGCGAAAAAATTGAATCTTTATTTAATATAAGGCATATCTAAAACAAAAGCAACGGTAATGTAAATGCAAAAAAACTTGACTTAACTGTATATTCGTCGTATATTGAAAAAATTTTGATTTTGCATCAAAACAAACAAAAATTCAAATAGATATAGAATAAATTTAAAAGTATATTAATATATTAATGGCTTATTTATTATGGTAAGTTTTTTTACATCTATTACATCCTTTTTGGGACGCGAAACAAACTACAACAGGGACACTGTGGAACATTTCAATTTTAAAACCCAACCAAACCTTGATGATGAGAAATCATTTTACGACGGTTACACCGGTATTTATTCTCATCAAACTTCCTTAGAGAAAAAAATGGAATCAGCCATTTCCAGATCCCAAGCGTATTTACTAAGCCAGCAAAATGAAGAAGGGTAATGGATATCGGAGCTTGAAGCAAACACAACAATAACTTCAGAATAAATTTTGATCTATCGTAATTTAGTTAAAGAAGATATT
>CBDUII010000427.1:0-2280 GCA_965367285.1 uncultured bacterium | reverse complement strand
GCGGGAATCTATAAACATTGATATTCCTATACGTAAATTTAATACACACTTTGACTTATTTTCATGATCTCTAATGGGGTAAACTGTAAATTTGACTTCTCGGTTTCAGTAATGTAATTTAAATTGATAGTTCGCTAAAATGTATTGAAACATTGATCTTATACTTACCATAAAGTTACAGAAGTCTCAAAGATTTATATTATTTATAAAGGTAAAAATGATTAATCTTGTGAAAAAATTTTTTGGGAAAGATGCTTCTGCTGAGCCTGATAAGGGAAACAAAGAGTGCGCTCATGATGTTAAAGTCGCGACGTGCGCTCTGTTCCTTGAAATGGCGAATATCGACGGAGAATTCAGCAAAGAAGAACAGGAAAACATAATCTCAATGTTAAAAGAGAAATTTCAGTTGTCCGATGAATACACCGCGGAACTTATGAATACGTCACAAAAGGAACTGGACGGCAGCATTGATCTGTGGCAGTTCACAAACCTTGTCAATGAAAACTATTCCCGCGATGAAAAAATCAATATTGTCGAAATGATTTGGAAAATAGTTTTTGCCGACGGAAAGCTTGACAAACATGAAGACTACCTCGTTCATAAGCTCGGAAAACTCCTTCGTCTCTCGCACAAAGAACTTATTAACGCAAAACTGAAGGTAAGGGGTAAAGCTTAATCTAAGATTACAAATTTCATATCTCAGATTTTAAAAACAAAATCTAAAATTTAAAATTTCCTTTTTTACCTGAGAAAAAAATGTTAGTACTTATTCAAGAGTGGTTAATACATGAAGGTATCCCGGCAGGTTTTTCTCTTCTGTTAGGTTGGTTAGTGACAATTATTATCGTTGTTTTTTTAGCAATTCTTTCAAATATAATCGCAAAAAGAATTATTTTTAAAAGCCTGCAGTTCATAATTCAGAAATCTAAAAACAAATGGGATGACGCCTTAATAAAATATAAAGTATTTAATCACTTAGCCCATTTTTTTCCCTTCTTAGTTGTTTATCTGTTAGCCCCTGTCTTTGACGCAGCAGAGGGTTGGATTCAGCGAATTTCACTCACATGTATGATCGCTATAGGTCTTTTTGCGTTTAATTCCTTCCTGAACGCTGTTGTGGCTATTTACAATACCTTTGAAATCTCCAAGGAAAAGCCGATTAAAGGTTACGTCCAGATCGTGAAAATCGTTCTCTCTTTCCTCGTAGGAATCTTCATTTTAGCCACGATGATGAATCGCTCCCCGTGGGGTCTTTTGAGCGGCCTGGGAGCAATGACCGCTATTCTCATGTTTATATTTAAAGATACTGTGCTGGGCTTTATCGCGAGCCTCCAACTTTCTTTTAATGATATGGTTCGTGTCGGGGATTGGATCGAAATGCCCAAGTACGGAGCCGACGGAGATATCATCGACGTGTCGCTTCATACCGTGAAGGTCCGGAACTGGGATAAAACCATTAGCACAATTCCCACTCAGGCGCTCGTATCGGATTCTTTTAAGAACTGGCGGGGAATGCAAGAGTCCGGTGGGCGAAGAATAAAGCGGTCAATTTATATTGACATCAGTACCATCAAATTCTGCAACCCGCAAATGCTTGACCGGTTTGAAAAAATGCAACTCCTCACAGAATATATTCGAAAGAAAAAAAAAGAAATTGGAGATTTTAACCGGTATTTAAAAGTCGAACAGGCCGACATCATTAGCAGCCGCAACCTGACCACTAACAGGACATTCACAGCTTATATCAAGGCTTATTTGCGGAACCATCCTAAAATCCGCAAGGATATGACTTTTCTGATTCGTCAACTCCAGTCGACCCAAAACGGATTACCCATGGAAATCTATGTTTTCAGTAATGATCAGGATTGGATAAGATACGAAGGAATCCAGTCTGATATCATGGACCATCTTT
This sequence comes from uncultured bacterium, assembly GCA_965367285.1. Classification (GTDB taxonomy): domain Bacteria; phylum Nitrospinota; class Nitrospinia; order CAJXCL01; family CAJXCL01; genus CAJXCL01. Next base: position 368 of record CBDUII010000427.1, on the reverse strand, counting down.
TTGCCGCTCTCCCCGAGTTTGATCTAAGAGCCTTTCAATTGCCTTCCGGGAGTGACTTTCAAAAACTGTTAAGGCAAAGCCTTTAAATGTTTTGTTTGCTAAATATTTATATTGCGGCATAGCTGCAACCAAAATGATGAGATTTATTTGCTATTTGAATATAGTGCCTAAAGTTAAAAACTCTTGAACAGGCTTCTTGTGAGGGGTATATTGAGAGAAGACAGCCACATTTTTATTATTGAGCAGGAAATAAAACATGCCTGACGTAATTGTAAATAAAAAACCTCGATTAAAGTTTGAACCCTATAAGAATCAAAATTTTCTTTTTTTTATATCAGAAATTAATATCCGGAATACCCTGCTCCCTT
>CBDUII010000426.1:0-2287 GCA_965367285.1 uncultured bacterium | reverse complement strand
AAATTGATAATCCCGTGTTCTCCTAAATGTTTGGTGTATCACAAGTTTAGTTTTAGACGTTGTTGTTACCATCACCTCGAGATCGATGATTACCCTGTATTTCGTAACATTGTCATTTGTATCAAAAGAAACGGGCGTTAATTCATAGTGATTAATATTGCCTGTAAATACCAAGTCTGCTTTTTTTTCACGCACTACCCGAAGCCTGCCATTCCGAATAAATGCTTCTCTGGTTTTGGCAGTTACATTTCTTTCAATACCTGGTTCGGTGGTGTTGTTTTTAAAGACAGGGATAGCAATCTTGCTCGCGCTTCCTGTAGCTCCGGAACCTGTTCCCACTAAACGATATCCGCCACAACCAACAGGAAGCATGATAAAAAGACATAGAATCAGGCTGGAAATTTTTTTACCAGGGCCATAACGTTTCATTATTAGTTCATGTTCACCGAAACAATTTTGGACACGCCTTTTTCTTCCATTGTAATACCATACAATCTTTCCGCAAAAGACATGGTTTGCTGGTTGTGTGTTATGAGGATAAATTGCGTCTTATTTTTCATTTCCATAAGCATATCTTTAAATCGAACTATATTCGCCTGGTCGAGGGCGGCATCAACCTCATCCAGCAGACAGAATGGATTTGGCCTAACAACAAAAATAGCAAACAACAGGGAAATTGCAACCATAGCTTTTTCACCACCTGACAATAAGTCGAGGTTCTGAAGTTTTTTACCGGGTGGCTTAACATGGATATCAACTCCTGTTTCTAAAAGGTCATTATCAGAAAGAATCAGTTCTGCCTGTCCTCCTTTGAAAAAACGGTTGAAGATTTTTTTGAAATTTTCATTGATCAATTCAAAGGTTTCTGAAAACTTCTTTTTAGTGGTGATGTTAATTTTATCTATTGTTTTCTGCAGATCCGCGATAGATTGCTGGAGATCTACCTGCTGGGTCGATAAAAATGTATGGCGTTCATTCACTCTTTCATACTCTTCCAGAGCGGCAAGATTGACCTCGCCTATTTTATTTAACCTTGTTTTCATCTCTTCCAATTTTGCTTTCCCCGCTTCCAGATCGAACTCACCAGTATCTATTTGAAGCATTTGTTCTTCTGTCACGAAAAATTCATCTTTTACCTTTTCTGCAAGGTACTGCAAGTCTTTTACGATTTCAGCCCGGTTGACTTCAAAACGGTTGACCTCCTCACTCACTTCTTCCTGCTCAGCCTGAGATGATTTAGACCGGCTCTGCAGGTCCTTCAGTTCCCGCAATTTTTCTTCCAACGCTTCCCCTGTTTCAACAACTTTTTTCTCAAGGACACTTTTTTCTATTACTAATTGATCAACTTCTTTTTCACTTTTTTGTATTTCCAACATCAGTTTCGATTTTTTATTTTCATGCTCCTTTTTCTCATTTTCTTTTTGTTCAACGCGGTTTTGCGTTAATTCCATGTTGGACTCAAGCCTTTGAACATCAAGCAGGATATTTTCTTTCTTTCCTTTAAGAGAAGTCTTTCCCACGTCAATACTGTTTACTTCCTGGGTTAAGGATTCCAATTCTGATCGGATGGAGGCAATATCATCTCTCAAATTTTTTATTTCTTCTTCTTTCTTTGATTTATTATCATTGAGTTCCTTCAACTCAATTTCCAGTTGTGCCAGGCGTTCGCGTAATTCTTTTTCCTCAGCTTCGCACTGTTCCTTTTCAAATTTACATGTTTCCACTTTTTCCCGGGCTCGCGCAAAGTTCTCATTGAGCTGTTGATTCTTTTTTTCTTCAACACGGAAATCCAGTTCTGCCTGATTGTTCTTTTGCTCTAATATCTCCCGCTCGTTCTCTACACTTTCAATCGTTTCCTTTATGGAGTTTTGTTTTTCTTCCAACGAATTAACCTGTTTTTCTAATTTTTGCGTTTCTTCTATTAATTCAGCAATTTTTCGCTTTTTTGTGAGAAGACTTGCTCCATTATTAAGCGGCACACCACCTGTAATTGTACCGTGAGAATCGATAACATCTCCTCCTAAAGTTACGATGGTGCAGTTATCTCCCATTTCTTCCCATAAAGAAAAAGCTATCTCTATATTTTCCGCGACTACTACATTTCCCAGCAAGTAATCCATAACTTCTTTATATTTTTCTTCATAATTAATAAGATCCGACAGCTTACCAACAACACCCCTGTTGCCATTAAGCGATAGTGCCGGCTTTGATTGAACTTTGGGTTTTAACAGGAAAAGAGTCGAACGACCTGAATCAGTCTTCTTTAAATATTGAACTGCATTGAGTG
>CBDUII010000425.1:0-2288 GCA_965367285.1 uncultured bacterium | reverse complement strand
AGGCTGGTTTTACCATAACGATATCCGCGCCTTCTTCAATATCAAGAAGAACTTCCCTCATGGCTTCATCGCTGTTGGGAGGGTCCATCTGGTATGATTTTCTATCTCCGAATTTAGGCGAGGAATCTGCCGCTTCCCTGAAAGGGCCATAAAACGCCGATGCATATTTTGCGGAATAAGCCATGATGGAAATATTATCAAACCCGTGCTCGTCAAGAGCTTCCCTAATAAAGCCAACACGTCCATCCATCATATCGGACGGTGCCACCATATCCGCCCCGGCTTCCACATGGGTAAGCGCCATTTTCGCGAGAAGCTCAAGGGTTGGGTCATTCAAGATTTCATCACCTTTTACCAGCCCGCAATGCCCGTGAGTGGTATATTCATCTATACAAACGTCGGTAATTATGATCATTTCCGGTGTCGCGGATTTAATTGCCTTGATTGCTTCCTGCACAACACCGCATTTGTTGTAGGCTTCCGACCCAACTTCATCTTTATGCTCCGGGATACCGAATAGTATGATTGCAGGAATACCAAGGTTTTGAGCTTCTTTTACTTCTTTTGAAATCTTATCCACAGAAAACCTGTAATTCCCCGGCATGGATGAAATTTCATCTTTGACGCCTTTTCCAAATGTTACGAATAAAGGATAGATAAGATTATCTACCGATAGCCTGGTTTCTCTGACCATTCTTCTCAAGTTTTCATTTTTTCTCAGCCGCCTCAGACGTGTAATTGGAAATACCATTTTATTTTTCTTTATCAAATTATTACCGGGACGCGGATTTCCGCAGACATTTTTTTTAGACAGGATTAACATGATAGGCAAGATTTTTTTGGAGTGCAATGACCATGTCATTGTTTATTGTCCGGGCAATCCTGTTTATCCCGTCTAAAATTTTTTACAAACTTATGCGAATTTACAATTCTGCAATAAAGCCTTATTTAGTCGTTTTAAATATTCTTCACGGCTGATTTCAATCGCACCCATTTTTTTTGTCACTTCGGTTACCATCTGGCAGTCGAACAGGGTAAATCCTCGCTCTTTCATACGCTCAATAAGTGCTGCCAACGCTGACTTGGAGGCATTCGACTCTCTGTAGAACATGGATTCCGCGGCAAACAAACCACCTACTGCAATGCCGTATACTCCTCCCACTAACTTCCCCTTCCGCCATGATTCCACACTATGCGCGTACCCGAGTCTATGAAGCTCTGTATAAGCTGAAATCATTTCTTCAGTAATCCACCCAGGTTCACTGCTGCCGTTGCGACGAACAGCGCAAGCTTTCATGACGTTTTCAAAAGCAGTATTAAGTTTGATTTCAAAAATCTTTCTCTTTAAAACTTTGTTCAGAGTTGCACCCACATGAAAACCATCTAATGGAATAATTCCCCGTGGGTCGAGCGACCACCAGAGTATCGGCTGATTTTCGCTGTACCAGGGGAAGATCCCCTTTCGGTAAGCTGAAAGAAGCCTCTCCGGAGACAGGTTACCCCCAACAGCAACCAGCCCTTCCGGGGTAGCCCCTTTAACATCAGGAAATGGAATGTTGTCAGTAAGACCGGTTAACATAAAAAATCATCCTTTGCATAAAGCGGCAAGTTGCCGCAACCCAAAATTAGTTATATAGTTTTACTCTGAATTTTCTCTCTTCTTCGTTTCCAGTCCGGCATACATCTTGATAAAAAAGTGTAAAATTCATAACCATGGTTAGCAACCTTCAGATGACATAGCTCATGTATTATAACATAATCTATACAATATAAGGAAACCTTGACAAGTTCAGTATTAAGGGTGATAGTCCCTGAATTTCTGCAACTTCCCCAACGTTTAGCCATCCTGCGAAGACGCAGCTTCGGACGTGAGATTTTATATTTTTTAACAACGTTATAACAGCGATCAAAACGCCTGGCAAATATTTCCCCCGCGTGCGCGAAATACCAGTTATCTAAAAGCTCTTTAATTTTTTCTTTGTCATTACGATTGTTTGTATAGATATAAAAATATCTTCCTATCAGCTTTACTTCATTTTTATTGCTCTTAACTACCTTGAGCCGATATTGCCTTCCAAGATAGTAATGAGTTTTACCGCTAACATACTGCCTTGCTGTTGGCAAAGGTTGAAAACGTTCAAAATAGTTTTTTTGCTTAATTATCCAGGGCGCGCGCTTTTTTACGCGAAATAAAATATCATTAAGCTTTTTGCCAATGGGCGCATCCACGGTTACTTTTTGATCCGGGTGGACACTTATTTTGAGATTTTTACGTTCCGTAAATGATA
>CBDUII010000424.1:0-2295 GCA_965367285.1 uncultured bacterium | reverse complement strand
ACAGGCTCAACTACAAATTTTTATGAATAATTAAAAAAAAGAAAAAACAAAAAAAATACTTGACTACAATAAACCAGACTTGAAAGTGTTTAGCGAGCGCATTCCTCGCAGCTTTGCTGCGGGGGGCTTCAATTCGCAAATTACTTTTCTGTTTAATTTGTGCAGTTAGCACAATTCGTGTTTCTATATGCCTCAATTATTCTTGACTCTTTTTCTGATCTTGCCTACACTGAATTTATGAGTACTCAACTGGCAATCGCAAAATCAGGCAAAATATCACCTGAAATGAAAGAGGTGGCGGAATCTGAAAAAACCACTCCGGAAATTATCAGGGAAAGAATTGCCGAAGGGAAAATAGTTATCACAAAAAACATTCTCCACGATATAAAACCTTTTGGGATAGGATCTGGTTTACGCACCAAGGTCAATGCTAATATCGGTTCTTCTATGGATGACGCCAACCTTGAAAAGGAATTGGAAAAATTGGATGTGGCTGTCAGGGCAGGGGCTGATACCATTATGGATTTAAGCACCGGCGGCAATATTAACGCCATAAGAAAAGCAATTATTAGCAAATCAGTAGTACCTTTAGGGACCGTTCCTATTTACCAGATTGCCTGTGAAAATATTCAGAATAACCGTTCGCTTATGGATATGACAGGTGAAGATATGTTTGAAATAATCGAGCAGCACGGCAGGGAAGGGGTAGATTTTATTACCGTCCATTGCGGAGTTATTCAAGAATCAGTAAAACGTATTGAATCAGAAGGCAGGTTATTGAATATTGTTAGCCGCGGTGGATCAATGTTGGCCAAATGGATGAAATATCACAAAGAAGAAAACCCTCTCTATGTTCAATACGACAGGTTACTGGAAATAGCAAGGGAATATGATATGACCCTTAGTTTAGGCGACGGACTTCGTCCGGGCTGCCTGTCCGATGCAACAGATCGCGGCCAGGTTCAGGAAACTATAATTTTAGGCGAACTGGCACAGAGAGCGAAAAAGGCGGACGTGCAGGTAATGATCGAAGGTCCGGGGCATATGCCGATGAACCAGATTGCCGCGAATATTGTTTTGCAAAAAAGATTATGCCACGATGCCCCGTTTTATGTGCTGGGGCCGCTTGTGACGGATATTGCGCCGGGTTATGATCACATCACATCCGCCATTGGCGGCGCAATCGCGGCGATGGCAGGAGCTGACTTTTTATGTTATGTAACACCTTCGGAACACCTCCGCCTGCCGGAACTGGACGATATTAAAGAGGGAGTTATTGCCGCGAAAATCGCCGCCCATGCCGCTGATATTGCTAAAGGGATTCCCGGTGCCATGGAAAAAGATAATTATATGGCTGAAATGAGAAAAAAACTCGATTGGGAAAAACAGTTCTCTACAGCCCTCGATCCGGAAAAAGCAAAAATGTTGAAAAAGTCCAAACAGACGTCGGATGATGACACTTGCACTATGTGCGCCTCCCTCTGTGCTATAAAAGTTGGGAGTGAACCATGAAAATTGTCCTGAACGGAAATGAAAAAGATGTGAACGATGGAACAAGCCTCTTTGATCTATTAAAACAATCTAAAATTAAAAACGGTAAACCGGGAGTGGCCGTAGCGATAAACAATGATGTAATTTCATACTCCGAATGGGAAAATATAAAACTGAAACAAAATGACCGAATCGAAGTTATCCGGGCCGTCCAGGGAGGATAAAAAACTTCCCTTTTTATACCTTATCACCAACCGAAAGCTTTGCCATCCTAAACCTCTTGAAGAAGTAATCTTAGAAGCGTTAGATTCAGGGATACATCTTATACAATTACGTGAGAAAGATTTAAATTCGCGTGATTTGCATATTCTTGCGGAAAAAATAAAAACCCTTACCAGTAAATACAAAGCATTACTTCTTATTAACGGGAACATTGACATAGCGTTAGCTGTGGATGCGGATGGAGTACATTTGCCGGAAGCAGGTATGTCCGTGGCAGAGGTTAGAAAGCGACTCGGGAATAATAAACTAATAGGGAAATCAATCCATCTCCCGCTTGCTTTAAGTGATGACGATTATAACTGCATCGATTTTGTTACCCTCAGTCCTGTATATAGTCCAGGTGAAAAAGATTACAACCCCGAAACCATTGGCATAGAGCGCCTGAAGAAAATTGTCCCGGGAATCCCGGTCCCTGTTTATGCGCTTGGTGGAATCAAACCAAACCACATTATCGAATTAAAAAGGGCAGGGGTTTCAGGCATAGCCGTCTCAAGCGGAATTATGAAAGCGCCTGATATAAAA
>CBDUII010000423.1:0-2299 GCA_965367285.1 uncultured bacterium | reverse complement strand
TTTTACTGCGACTTATGCAACGCACAACGGCTTATGTAAAGTACAGCGCCTTATGCAAAGCTTAACAAAATTTCTGTTTACTAACCGGAGCGATAGCTCTATGAAACTCGGGCAACCATCTCACGCTATCCATAAAACCCAAAAAAATTGACCTAATCTATGGTTTCAACAAGCGTTTGTCAACAAAGTTACAGTTGTCCATAAAACACTAAATTAATGGACAAGCCTCTCAACCGCTGAACCCTAACTTTCATGACAGGTATTTTACAACAATTCGTAGGACAACAACATAACTTTATATGGGAAATGGGGCAAGGTTATTACGCTTTTAGTTTAAAGAAATCTTCTGTATAATACTAATATGATTAACAGGGAGCAGGCAAAAGCCTATTTAAAACGATGGGACGCAGTTGCTGAAGTAGAAAAAAAGGAGTTAAGCTCAACCTCTCTGGGCCATCGTTTAATTCAGACATTATCGCTCATGGGGATGGGGTTTGCCATGGCAGCAAATAACCTGACTAAGATAAAGGAGGATTCACACAGTATAAATCAGGTGCGAAGACTATGGGTAACCATAAAAGAAAAAAACTTTAACCATTCATACGTCCAGTGTTAGCCCTTCACGCGCGAGCATTACTTCACATTGATGCTCGGCATTCTTTTTTATAAATTTTATTGTTTTATTCAGAATATCTTGTAACACACGATCATCATTGGTAGGGTCATGATGGAATAAGATTAGCTTTTTTATCTTTGCAGCCATAGCAATTTCAGCTCCAATAAGTGAGGAACTGTGTCCCCAGTCTTCTTTATCTAAAGCATCGGACAATGTATACATGGCATCAAAAATCAAAATATCGCATTCATTAAAAAATTCCAGGTATTTTTTTAAACCCTTATTGGTAAGATCTTTATATTCCGAGTCGGTAGCGTACACAACTTTTTTCCCTTCATGCTCAATACGGTATCCATATGATCCACCAGGATGATGAAGATCTGTTGGGGTAATAGTGCAATCACCAAAGACAAAATCTTGTTCGGATTTGATGGAATGAAATTCTATGTTTGCAGAAAGCGATTCAAGGTGCACAGGGAAGTGGAGCGGGTTATGCTGGTTTTTAAAACGATCTTTCATGTTTGGGTGGCAGCTATAAATATGAATGGAATTCCCTTTTATATAAGCGGGGATAAAAAAAGGGAATCCCATTATATGGTCCCAATGGGTATGGCTCAAAAAGAGATGAAGGGTTCCTTCTCCTTTAGCAAATTCACCGGACATTAATTTATGACCTAATACTCTTATTCCTGAACCTGCATCAAGTACTATAATTTTATTTGAGGTACGGATTTCAACACAAGAAGTGTTCCCGCCTGCAGTACCAACTGAATCAACAGGGAGGGAATTAATAAAATCGTCAATCTGGCTTTCTGTGTTGACTTTTTCTTTGACAGCTTTTTTCAGAACCTCCGTCATCTTATAACGAATTTCTGAATTGGAAATGGGCGCCGGCAGGGAGCCCCTGACTCCCCAGAAAGTTACTTTCATACTGTTTCCTGTAATAATAAGTATTTTAAAACAAATTACATTGTTTTTATTATATTTTCAAATATATTCTGAAACTGGAAATTTAGTATTGGATGTTAAAAAAAATTATTATATTATAATTAAGTATAATAAACTATACTTTTTAAAGGAGAAATTTTGTGGCAATTGACAAGGAGCTGTTAGACATTTTAGCATGTCCAAAATGCAAAGGGGATATCTATCTTACAAAAGAAGGTGATGGTTTAATCTGTGATAAATGCAAATTAAAGTATGAAATCAAAGATGATATTCCTATTATGCTAATTGATGAGGCAATTAAAATTAGCTGACATTAATCAGGAAAATGAAAACCAGAAAATTACTGAAAAAACTGTTGCTTTTGGTATCGCTTTCTCTCATTATTTTAATAGCTATTTTTCTGATTAAAAATAGAAATAAACTTCCAAAATCTTTTGATGTCGAGATTGTTAAAACCGGCATAAATGTTAGTATTGAAAATTTCCATCTGATTGAAGAGAAAGATGGAAAAAAACAATGGGAGTTGAATGCCGATAAAGCTGAAATTATTAATTCCAAAGGGATAACACGCCTCAGGAATATTAAGATTAATTTTTTTCAAAAAAATGGACATAATCTCTCAGTTTCGGCCGATAAAGGAATTATTCAAAACAGTAATCATGATATTGAGTTGACAGGGAATGTTGAGGTTTCAAACCTTGAGGGATACAGCTTAAAAACAGAAAACTTGAAATG
>CBDUII010000422.1:0-2310 GCA_965367285.1 uncultured bacterium | reverse complement strand
TTTTTATACTATCCCTAAAAATTGCCTGCCATTTGATTCCCACCTTGTTGATTACATGGTTAGCTCTTGGAATGATTGCGCTTACTGTTCCGCAGATGAACGTGTTTATAGTGGGTATTCCACTTCAAATCGGGTTAGGGCTTCTTATGATCGGCCTTACCCTGCAATCATTCGGTATGGTTATTAATAATATAGCAGGCATGATAGAGCGAAATATTTTCGCGCTTCTGAAAGCAATGTAAAATTTGCTTACACTGAGTGTAAGCAAATTTAAGGAATTAAAAAATGGCTGAAGAAGATAAAGAACAACGTACAGAAGAGGCGTCGGAGAAACGGCGGCGCGAAACGGAAGAAAAAGGCCAATTTGCAATCAGCAAAGAATTCAATTCCGCATTTGTGCTTTTAGGGAGCCTCCTTGTTTTTACTTTTATGGGGGGACAGATTACTCAAAATATTATGTCAATGTGGGGGAATCTTCTAACAAATATAGGAACATTTCAGCTTACAGAGGCAAGTGCATTTGCCCTGTTTCAAAATATTATTAAAGGTACGGTTGTTATTTTGGCGCCTATACTGATTGGAATTTCAATCGCAGGAGTTTTGGCTAATGTTTTCCAGACTCAAGGGTTCAGATTTTCGCTCAAACCGTTGGAACCTAAATTTTCCAAACTAAACCCTATGAAAGGGTTTGGCCGGCTTTTTTCAAAAAACTCCCTGATGGAACTTTTAAAATCTATTTTCAAAATCATGATCATCGGGTTTATCGCATATAAAACAATAAAACAAGAATTTTCCACTATTCCTCTATTGATGGATATTGGAACCGGACCGTCAATGGTTTACATGGGTGAAATCTCTATGAAAATAATGCTGCGCACCCTTTGGGCAATGATTTTCCTGTCTCTTATTGATTATGCATTCCAGAGATATACCTATTCAGAAAATATGAAAATGACCAAGCAAGAGGTTAAAGAAGAAAGAAAAGAAGCAGAGGGAGATCCACACATTAAAGCCAGAGTCAGGAACATCCAGATGCAATTAGCCAGAAAACGAATGATGGCGGAAGTTCCGGAAGCGGAAGTTGTAATTACAAATCCACTTCATTATGCCATCGCTCTAAAATATGAAAGAGATTCAATGGGAGCCCCGGTGGTTGTCGCGAAAGGGGCAAATTATTTAGCGCAAAAAATCAAAGAAATTGCTAAAGAGCATGGCGTGCCGGTTGTGGAAAATAAGCCATTAGCACAGACGCTGTATAAGCTGGTTGATATTGGTGGGGTAATCCCCCATACACTATTCAGAGCCATTGCTGAAGTGCTGGCCTATGTATATAAACTGAAAAATAAGGTGTAAATTATGGCAAATGAATCTTCATTAGCAGGTAAATATAGTGAATTTATTTTAGCAGGAGGCGTGGTTGGTATTTTAATCATAATGGTCATGCCGTTGCCGACTGTTATTCTGGATATTCTTCTGTCTTTCAGCATTACCTTTTCAATCATTATCCTGCTGGTCTCCCTGTATATGCTGCAGGCTCTGGAGTTTTCAGTGTTTCCTTCTTTGTTATTGATCGTTACGCTTTTTCGTCTTTCTCTCAATATCGCCTCAACCCGGGTTATTTTACTTCACGGAAATGAAGGAACCGGCGCCGCGGGCCAGGTTATCAAATCTTTTGGCGATTTCGTGGTTGGAGGAAATTATGTTGTCGGTATGGTCGTGTTCTTCATCCTGGTTATAATTAACTTTGTGGTTATTACAAAAGGTTCTGTAAGAACGTCTGAAGTTGCAGCGCGTTTTACATTAGATGCTATTCCTGGAAAACAAATGGGTATAGACGCTGACCTTAATGCGGGAATGATTAATGAGAAAGAAGCGCAAAAACGTCGAAAACATCTGGAGCAGGAAGCGGATTTTTATGGGTCCATGGACGGTGCGATAAGGTTTGTACGCGGAGACGCTATTGCGTCAATTATTATTACCGGCATTAACATTCTTGGTGGTTTTTTTATCGGAGTGCTTCAGCAGGGAATGGATATTTCTCAGGCAGCCAAGGTTTATACTACCCTAACCATTGGGGACGGCCTCGTGTCCCAACTGCCTGCGCTCGTTATCTCCACAGCCGCCGGTATTGTAGTAACCCGGGCCTCTTCCGACCAAATTCTCGGCCGGGATATTGCCGGTCAGCTTTTGCATCCTCCAAAGGCGGTTGCGCTCGCATCTGCTGTGTCTTTCTTTTTTGGTACTGTTCCGTGGCCGCAGCGTTTTTCTTTTGTGTTTTCAGCATTTTTATGACGCTCCTTTTCTTCATTT
>CBDUII010000421.1:0-2312 GCA_965367285.1 uncultured bacterium | reverse complement strand
GGACTCTTTGGAATGTAAATGCCATAGTTGCGGCTTTGCCACAAAACAACCTAAGTCACAAAGAAAAGGAGAAATGGGGAAAGATGGAGAAAAAAAGAATTTTCTCCTCTCTCTCCCTTTCTCCTAAACCTTTTTGTGTCTTAGTGGCTAATTATTTCAAATGGCGTGTATAAAACTTTGCCAAAAAGACACAGTTTTGGAGTTTGAAGCACAGAATATACTATTTTGAAAAACTGTTGAGTCTGATATAATTTTCATAATACCATAAGGAAAAATTATGGAAAATCATTACAAGAATCTAAATCTACCGGCGCTTTCCCCTGGCACTGAAGTTAAAAAAGCGTACAGAACGCTTGCAAAAAAATATCACCCTGATAAAAAATTAATGAATAATTCTACAGTTAAAGATTTTTTAAAGATTAAAAAAGCTTATGAATTTTTAAATAATGAAAAAAAGAAACAGAAATATGACAACGAGATTATACGCTATAAAAGGAAAGACAAAATTCAACATGATCCTATTCTAATTAAAGAATATCTCAGGAAAACCACGAAACGGGGGAGAAATTATATATACGCGCAAAAAGTAACTATTAAAAAGAACCAGTGCGAAAAATGCGAAGGGTATGGACAGCTAATCAATCGTTTTACATCTCCCTCTCTCTGTCCCCAATGTCACGGCACCGGCAGGAAATGATTTGTGGTGGCGGTTCTTGAACCACCCTCAAGTGCATGTATAGGAATTTCAATGGTTATAGATTCCCGCTAAAGCTTGTCCTCGCACGTTTTAAGCGGGGAGCATGCGGGAATGACATACTGGGATGCAGGGAATGACACCTCAACGCTTTCTGTCATTCCCGCGAAAGCGGGAATCTAACTTGAATGTCTATGAAAACGAAAGAACTTATAGAAAAATCCAATAAATATATTGCTCAAACTTATGGCCGCTTTCCCATTGCCCTTGTCAGAGGAAAAGGGACAAAGGTATGGGACGCTGATGGAAAGGAATACCTTGATTTTGTAAGCGGCATTGAAGTCTGCAACCTCGGGCACTGCCCTGACGCGGTTGTAGCCGCGGTGCAAAACCAGGTGGAAACATTACTGCACGTTTCAAACCTGTATCACATTAAACCTCAGATCGAATTGGCGGAAGAGCTTGTAAAAAACTCTTTCGCGGATAAAGCTTTTTTTTGCAACAGCGGCGCGGAGGCTAATGAAGCAGCTATTAAGCTTGTTAGAAAGTATTTCTACGACCAGGGAAAAGAAAAATATGAAATAATAACCATGAAACAATCTTTTCATGGCCGAACCATGGCAACTTTATCCGCAACCGGTCAGCCCAAAATGCAAAAGGGGTTCGAACCACTATTAAACGGTTTTAAATGTGTGCCCTTTGATGATACAGCAGCAGTCAAAGAGGCCATTTCCCCTAAAACTTGCGCTATAATGGTGGAGCCGATACAGGGAGAAGGAGGCGTTAATATTCCGGATGATAACTACCTTAAATCTCTTAGAGACATATGTGATAAAAATGATCTCCTCCTGATACTGGATGAAGTACAAACCGCAATGGGACGGACCGGACGGTTATTCGCGTACCAACATTATGAAATTGAGCCGGATATTATGACGTTAGCAAAAGGGCTGGCAGGGGGTATCGCTATTGGCGCGATGTTAGCCACAAACAAAGTCATAAGCGCGTTTAAACCGGGAAACCATGCCTCAACATTCGGAGGGAATCCATTAGCCGCGGCAGCAGGCTTAGCCGCCTTTAAAGAATTCTCAGATGAAAAACTTTTGTCCCATGTAGAGGAAATGGGAACGTATCTCCTCGGCAAGCTGAATGATATGAAAAAAAGATTTCCATTCATAAAAGACGTCAGGGGAAAAGGGCTTATGGTTGCAATGGAAATGGACTCCCCTTCATCGGAGATCGTAAACTATTGCATGGATAAAGGTTTTTTAATTAATTGTATTCAGGAAAAGATTTTACGCTTTGTACCTCCGCTAATCGTTCAAAAAAATGAAATCGATTCCTTAATAACTATTCTGGAGCAATGTTTTGAAGAAAAACCTGGTTGACATACTCGATTTTGAGACCGATGAGATCAACGAGATATTTTCAAGAGCAAGGGAATTAAAAAAATTAAGCCCTTCCAATAACTATGCCCCTTTAAAGGGGAAAACTTTAGGGATGATCTTCAGGAAATCCTCCACCAGAACCCGGATTTCCTTTGAAGTGGGGATGTATCAATTGGGTGGGAAGGCCTTATTCCTCGATCACAAAGATTTGCAATTGGAAAGAGGAGAAA
>CBDUII010000420.1:0-2313 GCA_965367285.1 uncultured bacterium | reverse complement strand
CTGAACGATCGATTTTTACTCTCGAAAATGATCTTCATCTTCTGGAAAAAGCAACTGTGCGGGAATGTGTCAAAGTACTCAGGAGTATTATCGCTCCCATCAACGAGTCCCGAAGCAAATTTTCCGCTTTGGATTGCCTGTGGAAACTGGCTCATGACAAACGTGAAGAACTTACAAGCAAAGTTTCTGTTGGTTTTTTAATGGAATTTATTAACCTTTTCCGGGGCGTGAAAGGAAAATCAAATATTTACATGGAAAATAGCGAGGCTAAAAAAGGTATTCCAGGATTTCTTCAATTGAAAGGACGCAAAGCCGCAACAGCTCGAATGAAAGCTCTCAATTGGTTTAACAAGCATCGAAGTGTCGGAGACATATTGCTTACAGGGGGGAGACACGCTTGTAATGAAAGATTCCCAATTGCTTCGAATTCTCAAGATCATTGCGGGGAAAAAACATATATACAGGATAAGGCTTGGCACCAGGACGCCTGTGGTAATGCCAATGCGCTGGACCGACGAATTGCTAGAAATGTTATCCGAATTTCATAAACCACCACGCCTTGAAATTGCGATAGTAACTCATTTCGAGCATTCCTATGAAATTACTCCCGAAGCTATGAAAGCGGTGCAAAAGATGCGGAAAGCTGGTATGAGCGTGTATAACCAGGAAGTTTTCACCGTTGAAAATTCGCGTCTCTTTGAAACCGCGAAACTGCGAAGGGATTTGAAATCTATTGGAGTAGAGCCCTATTATACCTTTAATATGAAAGGCAAAGAGGAAACGCGCCGCTACATGGTGCTCATTGCCAGAATTCTTCAGGAACTTAAAGAGGAATCGCGTCTCCTCCCCGGGCTCGACCGAACAGATGAACCGGTATTTAATATTCCACGGCTCGGTAAAAATCACCTCCGTGCCGGACAGGACAAACGCCTTGTTATGGTCTTGCCGAACGGCTCCCGGGTTTACGAATTCCACCCATGGGAGAAAAACATTACTCCAGTCCCGCCCTTTAACTATGTCGATGTTCCAAGCTATGATTATCTGGAAGAATTAGCTATCCGGGGAGAAAACATCCGCGACTACCGCACAATATGGTACTATTACTAAACCTGAGCTTTTCCAAAAAACCACCATGACAGAAAGCAATGATATGACTTTCTCATTGTTTTCGACCATAAAAATCTTTCTTTTTATAACTTAATTTTTTACTTTAACTATTTAGTGCTAATATCTGATTTTCATCAGATTTACACGATAATATTTATTTAAGTATTTAAAACTTGGCCCTGAGGGCCAGGTCATAGTTAATAGGCTATGCCTTATCTTGTCATTCCTGAATGCTTCTATCAGGAATCCATTATGCAAGGTCATACCTGGATTCCAGCTAACTACATGCTGGAATGACAACCCTGCGCTTTCTGTCATTTCCGCGAAAGTGGGAATCTAAATTTTCGTAAGAGAGGAATACTGGCATGGAAAAGGAAATTCATCAATTAAATAAGGCAGGCACAACATTTCGAACCATCATAGAACCCTTCAAGATAAAATCCATTGAACCAATCCGAATGACCACCAGAGCTGAGCGTGAAAAAATTCTTCAAAATGCCTTCTACAATATATTTTCTGTAAAGGCTCAGGATGTGATTATTGATCTGCTCACAGATAGCGGAACAAGCGCCATGAGTTCGGAACAGTGGAGCGCTATTATGCGCGGAGACGAAGCCTATGCGGGCAGTAAGAGCTATGAGCGTTTTGAAGAAACAGTTAAAGATATTTTCGGGTTTAAGCATGTAATCCCAACACACCAGGGCCGCGCCGCAGAACGGATTCTTTTTTCAATTATGTGCAAGCAAGGAGACGTAGTTCCGAATAACAGTCATTTTGATACCACACGCGCCAATGTGGAATTCCAGGGCGCTATAGCTGAAGACCTTTTGATCAAAGAAGGACTGGACCCCCAAAATAAATATCTCTTCAAGGGAAATATGGATGTTGAAAAACTGGAATCATTGATCAAACGTATCGGCAAAGAAAAAATTCCGCTTTGTATGATTACCATCACAAATAATTCTGGCGGCGGACAACCGGTATCCATGGAAAATATACGAGCGGTCAAGAAAGCTCTCTCAAAATACAATATCCCTCTCTATTTTGACGCATGCAGGTTCGCGGAAAATGCCTATTTCATCAAGCTCCGGGAAAAAGGCTATGAAAACAAATCTGTGAAAGAGATCGTAAAGGAAATGATGAGTTACGCGGCCGGCGTGAGCATAATCGCCAACAACACCGGATTAGCAAATAAAGGAGGTGTCT
>CBDUII010000419.1:0-2314 GCA_965367285.1 uncultured bacterium | reverse complement strand
ATCGATTGCTGAAGTAGGAATAAGGATGAGCAAAAAGAGTCCTCGACGCCATTACTACAGCATACAAGCCGCGCGCATCACTGGGACGCCAGCTGACAGCTCAACTATGATAAAGAGAATATGTATGCCCCTATGGATGTAGAGGGAACGGATTACATCGTGACAACGATGAATTGTCCGTTTCACAGCAAAATATATAGCAGCAGGTTGAGAAGCTATCGTGATCTGCCATTTCGGTGGGCTGAATTGGGTACAGTTTACCGGTATGAAAAAACAGGGGTGCTGCATGGCCTCCTGCGGGTGAGGGGGTTTACCCAGGATGACGCGCATATATTTTGCCGGCCCGATCAACTGCCGGATGAAATTTCCAGGGCATTGGATTTCACCATTTTTATTTTGCGCTCTTTTGGCTTTGATGAGTATCAAATATATCTCAGCACAAAGCCGGGAGAATTTGTAAGCTCAGAAGAATCTTGGGAGAAAGCGACGACAGCGCTAAAAGGTGCTTTGGATAAATCAGGGATGGCTTATGATATTGATCCGGGAGAGGGAGTCTTTTACGGCCCCAAAATCGACGTAAAAATAAAAGATAGCCTTGGTAGGGCGTGGCAGTGTTCTACTATTCAGGTGGATTTTAATTTGCCGGAAAGGTTTAAAATAAGCTATATTGGAGAAGATGGGAAACCGCACCAGCCGATTATGATTCACAGGGCATTAATGGGATCGCTGGAGCGTTTTTTTGGCTGCCTCATAGAACACTTCGCAGGGGCGTTTCCGGCCTGGCTGGCTCCTGTCCAGGTAAGAATTCTTACCATTACCGACGCCCATATTAAATATGCGGAGGAGATTACAGAATTATTGAAAAAAGAGGGAATAAGGGTGGAACTGGATTCAAGAAACGAAAAGGTTGGTTTCAAAATCCGTGAAGCCCAAACAAGCAAAATCCCTTATATGCTGGTTACTGGCGATAAAGAAATAAAGGATAAAACAGTGGCTGTTAGAAAACGAAAAGAGAAAAAAACTGAAATTATGAGTATTGAAGATTTCTTGAGTAAATTAAATGAGGAAATCAATTCGAAAAAATAGTATAATTGTGCTACCTAAAATAGTACCTGTAAAAAAAGGGAGGTGATATTTCATAAGAAAAATCTTACGTATTAATCAACGGATAAGAATCCAAGAGGTCAGGGTAATAGACGATGGCGGAGAACAGCTCGGCATTATGCCGACAAGGAAAGCAATCGACCTTGCCAGAGATAAGGATTTAGATCTTGTAGAAGTAGCGCCAGGAGAAAAACCCCCTGTTTGCAAAATAATGGACTATGGGAAGTATCAATATAAGCTCAACAAAAAGACGCACGAAGCTAAAAGAAAACAGAAAATTGTCCATCTAAAGGAGATAAAGTTAAGACCAAAAACAGAAGAACATGATTACCAGTTTAAATTAAAACATGTAAACCGGTTTCTTGCCGATGGAGATAAAGCAAAAATTACAATGATGTTCAGGGGACGGGAAATTGTGCATTTATCGATTGGACAGGCCATATTGGACAGAATGGTTGAGGAAACTAAAGACGTAGCAGACGTAGAACAATTCCCGAAAAGGGAAGGACGGAATATGACATTGATACTGACTCCGAAATCAAAATAACTACCGGGTTTTGTAGAAAGGCTTTTGAAATGCCAAAATTAAAAACAAACAGAGGCGCGGCTAAGCGATTTAAGGTTACCAAGAGCGGAAAAATTAAAAGATCCAAGGCCTACTTGAGGCATATTCTAACCTCAAAATCAACAAAGCAAAAAAGAAACTTGAGGGCGGGAAGTACAATATCCAGAGTAGACTCTGCTCGTGTTAAAAGAATGTTAGCCGGTAATTAAATGTATAGGAATTTCAATATTGAGATTCTTCGGTCGCTTTGCTTCCTCAGAATGACAGCTTAGCAGAAGTGTCATTGCGAGCAAAGCGAGAAATCTAACTTACAGGAGATTGAACAAATGCCAAGAGCAGTAAGCGGGCCTGTTACCAGGCACCGGAGAAAGAAAATACTTAAACAGGCCAAGGGCTATAGAGGAACCAAGAGTAAACAGTTTAAAAAGGCAAAAGAAACTTTAGAAAGAGCATTAAAATATGCCTATAGAGATCGCAGGGTAAAAAAGCGTGAATTTAGAAAATTATGGATTATTCGCCTTAATGCCGCGGTCAGGGCAGACGGATTGACATACTCCAAGTTTATTGCCGGACTGAAAAAAGCTAATATTAATCTGGACAGAAAAATTTTGGCTGATCTGGAGGTTAATGAACTGGAATCTTTTC
>CBDUII010000418.1:0-2319 GCA_965367285.1 uncultured bacterium | reverse complement strand
AAATCTTTCTTTGTTCTAAATCCATTTACAGAAAACGAAACAAAGACTGTTATCGCACCAATTGAACAACCAGTAAGCAGACAGTCCTTGTTTATATGCAATGACTCTTTTTCTGAGAATTTCGACTGGCACTATACCGACTGTCAAATAATGAATCCCGCATGTGCGGTTTTATCTTTATGCTGGCCTGCTATTGGCCGTGGCTGCGGAGCCTTTTTTGGCGCCAGCATTTGGGATTTTGCCGGCTCCTGGCCAATTTTTCTATCAAGTGGATTAAATTTAAGATCATATAAAACCGGACAGGAATTAACGAAAATAAATGTTGCTCTGTTTAAAGGAACAGATAAATGTCCGTGGAGACTACGGGAGTATCATATCCTTTCATCATCTCAAAACTATGCGACTATCAAAAAAAGAATAACGTCAAAACATTTTTAAAGTTTGTTTAATTTAAAAGGAGAAAGATCTTATTGACAGCGCTAAACATGAAATCTGTATTCTTGGCATTAATGCGTTAGGAGTTTTTCATGAGTCATTCGAAAATATAATCACTTTTATACAATGTGGTGAAAATTGGCCGCTTACCAACATACTATCTTTGTTAATTTTACCAAAAATTAACATAAAAAAATACTTTCTGATAAAACATAGCATAAACCTGGTCAATTTAGACACTTTTAAAATAAAATTGCGCTTTATTGAACAGTTGATTATTTTTTCTCTTATACGTTTTGTGATTTTGTCCTTGACAGAGAAACTCATTGACTGGGACAAAGTCCCCCGCGACCCTGTTTTTGTTTTAAATTTTCCTCAAAAAGAAATGTTAGGCTTTTTTCACTTTGAAAAAATGGCAGCAGTCCTTAGAAGAAACTCGAATAATCAGGAAATCCAGGATACATCTAACAAAATTAGCATGGAATTAAATCCTCATCCTGCAGGGCAGATCTAACAAAATGTACCCTCTTTAAACGGGGAAAAATTAAAAGGAGTACAGCACAAATACTCTGAAACCGTTCTTTTTTTTCCCTGTCAGGGACAAACCTGTCATGCATATTGTTCATTCTGTTTCCGTTGGCCACAGTTTGTTTGGTCAAATGATCTAAAATTTGCTGAGAAGGAAATCAAACACCTGATTCAGTATATTCATAACCATCCTGAAATCACCGATCTCCTGATCACCGGTGGTGATCCTTTATTCATGAATACCAGTAATTTGGCCACCTATATCAAAGCACTACTAAATGCAGCTCCGCCAACTCTTAATACAATAAGAATCGGCACCAAGGTATTAGGATATTGGCCTTACAGGTTTTTGACTGATTCTGACGCGGATGATCTACTGGCACTTTTTAGAGAAGTGACTCGTGCCGGAAAGCATCTGGCTATCATGGCACATTTCAACCACCCGAGAGAGCTAAAAACGAATGCTGTAAAGGAAGCTATTTCACGAATCCTTGAAACCGGGGCCCAAATCAGAACACAGTCTCCTTTATTGGCTCACATTAATAATGATCCGAAAATATGGTCTGAGATGTGGAGTGAGCAAGTAAAGCTGGGTTGTATTCCATATTATATGTTTCTGGTACGAGACACCGGAGCCCAGCACTATTTTGGTATTTCATTAGCGCAAGCCATAGATATTTATCAAAAAACCTACCGGAGCGTGAGCGGGTTATCTCGAACAGTCAGGGGCCCAATTATGTCGTGCACGCCTGGAAAAGTACAGATACTGGGCATAAACGAGATTTATGGAGAGAAAGTATTTGCTTTGCAATTTCTGCAGGGGCGAAATCCTGACTGGGTCAGGCGTCCTTTCTTTGCAAAATATGATGAAACAGCCATGTGGTTTGATGATTTAAAACCGGCATTCGGAGAAAATAAGCTTTTCTTTGAAAAAAATACAGCTGATATAAAGTTCTCATACGCAGATTCACAAAAAAAACTATGGGAAGAGTCATTTGCTTTCACATAGCACGTAACCGCGTCTAATTGCCCGCCAGCCTTTTTTTTTCTCTTCTTCGTCGAATTCTTCCTCCTCATCTTCCTGAGGTTCTTCTAACCATAGCTTTACAAAAAGGTCTTTCGCGTATGTTTTTAGGTTCTTTAATGACATACTCCCCGACGCAGAGCATCGGGGTATCTAAAACAACTTTATCAATTTTTTCGACGTAGAACGTCGGGGAATTAAACCCACTGTGTGGGATTAATTTATCAATTTCTCTTTTCGTTGCCTCTTCTTTCTGTAAATATTGCGAAATAGCTTGAATAATTCTTTTAATGTTTAGAATATGCTCCGAATTATCGATAGATTGTTACTAT
>CBDUII010000417.1:0-2339 GCA_965367285.1 uncultured bacterium | reverse complement strand
TTAAAATGTTTTTGTAGACCATGGGGCACGGCTAAATACAAAATGGTGTTATTGTGTGGAACTTATCGCGTCCATGGGAAACCTGGGAATTGTGGCCTACCTGTTACATCACATCTATCATCGCTATAACCATTACAAAATTTCAGAAATTGAAAAAGATACTTCTGATTTTATTAAGGATACCGGCCAAACGTTGGAGTTTGTTAATCAGTTTATAAAAAAGCTTTTCACCGCCTGTCTTGAAGAAGCAAAAGAACTCCGGATTCCGGTAAATGAGATTGTCCCTCCTGAAAAAGAATATAGTGATCTTGAAACCACTCAACCGCTTCCTGTTGATTTTGAGTGTAAAAAAATAGAGGGAGAAAAAGAAAGGATACTATCATTGGCCCGGAAAGTAAGAAAAGTGGCTAAAACCTGCAGAGAAGAAAATCTGGGGTGCAAATTTTCTTCCGATGAATTATTCGAGCTCGTGCCCTTAAAGATAAATGAAAAAAAAGCAAGAAAACTAAAAACAATTATTCATGGCGTACAGTCCGATTACGACACTTATGTAAAAAATACGGTTATGGAACGGGAAAATTCCAAACTCAGTGAACTCAGAAGGGCTACATCTATTCCCCTTCAATTATTGGAAGCCGCCAGATGGCTATCCCATTTTTATGAACGCCATGAAAGCGATACCAATCCTAACAGCGCTTCTGAAAAAATAGCAGCAATGGTTGATAGAAAAGAGGTATTGAACAGGATTGTAAATTTCTGTTTTTATTACATCAATTACTATATTCAAAAAGGAAACTCACTGGCGGAAGATATAATGACTGCCTATGTTGAAAAAGTCCAATATGAACTTCCTGTTCCCAAACCTCTGGGATTTCACGCGAAACCTTCAACTTATGTTTCTTTAATTGTTAATGAACATGGGACTGATGTCGAGATGATTGTGGACAGTCAACGTTTTAACGCCAAATCAGTAATCAATCTTTTGATTGCAGCAGGCCTTATCTCGGAAAAAGGTTACGAAAAAGTAATTTTTGAAGGAGATAAGCAGGTTTTAGACGACCTCAAAATCCTGGCGGAAAATAATTATTGTGAAGATGATAAAATCCCAACGGAACTGAGCTATCTTAAAATACTTCGGAATATGCCCCGCGTTTAACATTAATAAAGCGTTTACAAAAACTTTCTCTTTTAGGAAGTTTTTTAACAACCTTTTGATTTATTAGCCACTAAGACACAAAGTCACGAAGAAAAGGCTTAAATTCTTTGACGGGATTAACAGGATTTAAGCTTTGCATAAGGCGCTGTATAAGGAAGAACCAAACAGCGCCTAAAAATATCCAGTCCATTCTGTTAATCCTGTCTAAAAAAGGTTTTTGTTTTTCTTAGTGCCTTTGTGGCAAATCACTTTTGGTCGCGGCTATGTTGCGTTATGAATAAAGATAAAGAGTCCATTATAAATTTTATCGATTCCATTAAGCAAAAACTGGCCGACATGGCTCTTGAAATACACGAAAACCCGGAGATACCTTTTCAAGAACACCATTCAATAAAAATCTTAACCTCCTTTTTGGCTAAAAACGGTTTTTCTGTTGAAAAAGGTCTGGCAGGGCTGTCCACCTCTTTTAGAGCTTCTTCCGGCAATTATACCGGAGATCCAACAATAGCGCTTTTGGCGGAATATGATGCTTTACCGGAATTGGGTCATGCTTGTGGACATAATTTAATCGGGCCGGCAAGTATTGGAGCTGCTACTGCAATACACCATTTAAATTTCAAAATAAATGGGCGATTGCTGGTTATTGGAACTCCGGCAGAGGAAGGCGGTGGCGGGAAAATATCAATGCTGAAAAACGGCGTTTTTAATAATGTCGACGCGGCTATGATGATGCATCCTTCCAATCAAACCAGGTGTGTATCTTTGATGCTTGCCCTCCAGGAAATAAAGTTTACCTTTCATGGAAAATCAGCTCATGCGGCAGCATTTCCCTGTGAAGGGATTAATGCTCTGGATGCCGTTATCCAGACATTCAACAATATTAATGCTTTGCGCCAACAGTTGAGAGATGATGCCCGTGTCCACGGCATTATCAGCAAAGGCGGAACCGCCCCAAATATTATCCCGGATAAAACATCAGCCATTTTTTATATCAGAGCCCTGGATATCCCTTATTTTAAGACGACCATCGAAAAAGTCATAAAATGCGCTGAGGGCGCCGCACTGTCAACCGGCTGCACTCTTACTAAAGAAAAAAAAGCTTTGGTATATCATCCCTTTAAGCCTAATTATTCCCTTTCGGACCTGTTTAGAAAGAATTTAACCCTCCTTAGAATTAAATAGG
>CBDUII010000416.1:0-2355 GCA_965367285.1 uncultured bacterium | reverse complement strand
TAAATTCGCGTTAAAGGAAGGATACTCAGCCATAGCAAGGACTTCCCCGGTATTTGGCTCCATAATTATGACAATACCTCTTTTGGCTTTTGTTTGAATTACTTTTTCCTGAACAGCTTTAAAGGCATGATATTGGAGAACTTCGTCAATGGTAAGAATGACATTACTGCCTTCCGGTAAGTAATCAGTTTCATTCCAGTCTAAATTAATGCTTCGCCCGCGCCTGTCTTTCTGAAAACGTACCCACTTACCGCCCTGGGACAAGTAATCATCAAAAGAATATTCTATGCCGCTCAAACCCTGGTTATCCATGCCTGCAAACCCTATGGCTCTTGAGGCTAATTCCATTTTAGGATAGAACCTTTTGTATTCCGTAGCAAAATGAATACCTGGCAAGTTTTTATCGTTTAATTTTTTGTACTCATCAGGATTAATTTTCCTTTTGATGTAAACAAAAGGTGATTTCTGTTTTAATTTTTTTCTGATCTCTTTTTTCGGTAGACCGAGGATGGATGATATGGTTTTGACAGTCAGCTGGTAGTTTTGGATTTCATACGGATGGGCATAAACAGATTTCACCTTTACATTGATGGCAAGCGGCCGCATATTGCGGTCAAAAATACTCCCTCTGTTGGTATACTTATAAATCTTGCCTTTATATTGATTGAGCGCTCTTTCATCAAATTGCTCGTGGTTTTTTATCTGCAACTGGTACAGTTTTGTGATAATTCCAATGCCGCTGAAAACAAAAAAGACAAAAATGAAGATAATTTTTATTTTAATTTTCTTGTCCCTGCTCAATTTTTCACCTTTACTAAAATAATGTTTTCATCTTTCGGCTCAATCATATCCATTTTCTCTACAGCTATCTTTTCAACTTTTTCTAATGACTTGATAGAAGCCAGTTCCAGCTTCAACATCCTGTTTAAATGGATCAGCTCATTTTCTTTTGCCCGTAGCTTGTTATAATCATAGTTCAGGGTTACAAAGCTTACCCTGGGCCAGGTATAAAAAAAAATTCCGGACACGATTAAACCGAAAGCTGCCAGTAAACAGGCATTAGCTTTCACCTTGCGGATGTTCTTCCTCTGCCCCGGGTCATATCTTTTTACCTTTAAGCTTTCAAAAAATTTAAAAAACATGTAAATTCAGTTTTCAGGGGTCAGTTGCCAGGGATCAGGGCAAAAATAGCTTTTTTCAATTGCTACCGATCCCCGAACCCTGACAACTGTCAACTGATTTTCTCCGCTACTCTCAGCTTTGCGCTTCTTGCTCTCGGGTTCTTTTTTACTTCATCATTCGTCGACACAACCGGCTTTTTTGTTATTACCTTCAACACGCCTTTCCTGCCGCAAACGCATTGCGGTATATCTGGCGGACAGATACAGCCTTTTTCAAGTTGACGAAACATGGTCTTTACCAGACGGTCTTCAAGAGAATGAAAGGAAATAACGCAAAACCGGCCGGACGGTTTAAGACACTCAACACCGTCATCTAAAATAGTTGATAAAGTTTCCAACTCCTTGTTAACAGCAATTCTTAGCGCCTGAAATACCCTTGTCGCCGGATGAATTTTATATTTCCTTGATTTTGCCGGAACCACGGAAAGAATTAACTTGCTCAACTCACCTGTGGTTCGGATGGGAGTTGTCTCCCTTTTCCTGACAATAGCTCTCGCGATCCTCTTTGCCCATCTTTCTTCGCCAAACTCCTTAAAAATAGTTATTAGTTCATTTTCCGAAGAATTATTTAGCAGGTCAAAAGCAGTGGTTTTAGTTCTTTGGTCCATTCTCATATCCAGAAAAGCATCTGAAGCAAAGCTGAATCCCCTTTCCGGGTTTTCCAATTGTCGTGACGAGACCCCGAGGTCTAATAAAATTCCATCCAGGAGTCCAATCTTTTCTCTCTTAAGAACGTTCTTTGCGTTTTTAAAATTGTCGTGAAAAATTTTGATCCGGGATTTAAAAGGCTGGAGCCGCTTTTCAGCAAAAGAAACTGAATCTTTATCCTGCTCAAAAGCAATTAATAGTCCGTGGGGACCCATTCGGGAAAGGATTTGCTCAGCATGGCCGCCATCGCCAAGGGTGCCGTCCAGATAGGTACCGTGTTTTTTGATTTGGAGCATTTCCAAAACCTCTCCTGTTAATACAGGCAGGTGCATTATTTTCATCAATACACTCTGTTAAATGTTGGAAAGTTTATTACCAAGATCAGCAAGCTTATCCCCTAAGTCATCTAAACTTTCCTGTCTATCCTGGAAAAACTCAATCCAGCGATCCTCGCTCCATATCTCAAAGGTGTCGTCCACTCCAACAAGGACCGCTACTTTACCAATACCGGCATGACTTCTGAGGT
>CBDUII010000415.1:0-2378 GCA_965367285.1 uncultured bacterium | reverse complement strand
GACCTTTTCGATTCTGTTACCGGTCGGCAGCTCAAAGGGTGGACAAACAAACTGAACTGGGGTGATAACAAGCTTAACCTTTACAGCCGGAAAAATGGCGCTATGCGGGAGGGAATGGAAAAGCAGGGTTGGAGCGGTATAGAAGATTCTTTTGATGATTAAGAGTCCCAGGGAGGCCAGTCGGTACGTTTCCAGAAAGACAGGCGCGGGCGAAGCGTTGATTTAGTCGGGAATGAAACTGATTACTTACCGGAAGGAAGTAATATCGTTCTTACCATTGACGAAGTTCTCCAATATTATGCCTTCAAAGCAATTCAGAAAAAAGTAATTAAAACAAAGGCTAAAAGAGGCATTGCCATAATTATGGAGCCGAATACCGGGGAAGTCCTTGCTATGGCTGAGTATCCTTCCTTTAACGCGAATTTATACAAAAACTATTCTTTACAGCAAACAAAAAACAGGGCGATTTCAGATACCTTTGAGCCGGGATCGACTTTTAAGCTTATCCTTGCTTCTGCCGCGTTAGAGGAAAAAGTTGCTCAACCCAAAGATATCTTTTTTTGTGAAGATGGTGTTTTTGATATATGCGGAATTGTTATACATGAGGCAAATAAGAAAAAATACCGCTGGCTTACCCTTACGGAAATTATTACCAAATCAAGCAATATTGGCGCTGTGAAAATAGCGCAACGCCTGGGTAAAAGCAAGTTTTACAAATATATTAAAAAGTTTGGGTTCGGTGAAATAACAGGTATCAATCTCCCGGGAGAAGCGACCGGAATAGTGAGAGACCCTTCTAAATGGACTAAAGTTTCTATAGGTTCTATTTCAATTGGACAGGAAATTTCTACTACTCCTCTTCAACTGGTCACGGCTGTTTCGGTCATCGCGAATGGCGGTTATCTTATGAAGCCGATGATTGTTAAACAGGCTGTTCATGAAGGTAAGATCATAAGGAGTTTCTCTCCGAAAATAGTAAGAAAGGTTCTTTCCCCTGATACGGTTCAAGCCATGAAAGAGATTTTAACCCGGGCTGTTGATTATGGGACAGGGAAAAATGCGGCTATCCCTGGCTATTCAGTGGGAGGAAAAACAGGGACAGCGCAAAAATTTAATTCTGATACAAAAAAATATTCCGCCGATGACTATGTAGCCTCTTTTGTCGGGTTTGTTCCTGTGGAAAACCCGAAGCTGACAATACTTGTGATGATAGATGAACCCCGCGGTGTTTACTGGGGTGGCAGTGTTGCCGCGCCTGTTTTCAGAAAAATTGCTAAAAAAGCGCTCAGGCATTTAAACGTGCCTTCAGAAATGAATCATCTTTATGCGTTCTCAACTAACAGCAATGAAGGTAGTCACAGCGAAACAAACACGGATTCAGAACTGAATACTGCTCACAAAAAAAATAATTCAAAGATAAGACAAAGCATCGATAAATTTTTTGGCCGGTTCATTGCCGGATTAAAAAAGCATTATTTGGAAGCAGATAAAAATGTCTAAAGACAGATGAGTAATGGCTAAACTGCGTCAATTATTAAAGGAAGTAGATATGGTAGAAAGCGTTGGAAATTTAGATGTAGAGGTAAACGGAATAGAATACAACTCCCAAAATGTCAATGGAGGTTCAATTTTTGTCGCCATTAAGGGATTTCAGCAGGATGGCGCTGAATTCATAGAAGAAGCTGTTAAAAAGGGGGCGGTTGGCGTAGTGCTGGAGGAAGGCGCTGCAATGCTGGACAGAATAGGCGCCATGACCGCCGGTGTGGCAGTAGTAAAAAACAGCCGTAAAGCCCTGGCTGCTTTATCAGCGGATTTTTTTGGTCATCCAAGCCGGGAGTTGGAGGTCATAGGAATTACAGGGACGAATGGAAAGACCACAATTGCATACCTTGTGGAATCCATTCTGCAATCAGCCGGCAGGAAAACAGGGGTTATAGGAACTATTAATTACCGTTTTGGGGGAAAAGTAAAACCTGCCATGCAGACAACGCCTGAATCGTTAGACCTGCAAAAAATGCTTCGTGAAATGGTGGATAACAAAATTAACAACTGTATTTTAGAAGTTTCCTCTCATTCATTAACGCTTGACCGGGTTTATAAAACCGACTTTGCAGTTGGTGTTTTTACAAACCTGACACAGGACCATCTCGATTTTCACCATACGAAAGAAAACTACTTTAAGGCAAAAGAAAGACTGTTTTTGGAATACAACCTGAAAAAAGCAGTAATCAACATTGATGACCATTACGGAGAAATGATTTCTAAAAAAACTTCCGCGAAAACGATCACGATAAGCATAAACGAGAAAGGTGATATACAAGCGAGAGATATAGAAACATCAATTAACGGGATAAAGTTTACAGCTAAAACGCCTGAGG
>CBDUII010000414.1:0-2381 GCA_965367285.1 uncultured bacterium | reverse complement strand
TTCACCCCCCTGAAAATAAAAAATCTCTTCAATTTAAAATATTTTACACTAATCAGGTAATACAAACCAAATATATTTTGGCATACTCACTCGCACAAGTTAGGTCTTCGGCAACTTTTTTTATAGTGTTCGTAATTGATTCCTTTTTTCGAGTAATTTGGGTGGCATGGACAAGCGCTCTTTGCTTGTCCGTGTTTGGCTATCACGGACAAACAAAAAACCGTTTGTTCATGCCACCCTTAGCTATTTTTATTAGCCGATTACGGGATTCAGGGGAATTATTGAAATTCCTATTCGTTAAATCAGCTTTTTCTTTTAGCACATAACGAGACTGTCGAAAACCTGATCCCTGTAAACTGATTTACATTTTAATCTTCCAGATTGTTCCTTCCGGCTTGTCTTCGAGGACAATCCCTTTTTGGTTAAGCTCTTCTCTTGTTTTGTCTGCTTCTTTCCAGTTTTTATTTTTTCTTGCTTCTATTCTATCGGCAATCATTTCTTCTATCTGGTTTTTATTTAATCCAAGCGCGGTTATCTTTTTTTCTTTAAAACTTTCTAAAAATCCAGAGGGTTCTTCAAAAAACAGTCCAAGGACTTCCCCTATGGTTAATATTGCTTGTTTACCTTTGCCAAGCTCTTTCTTTAAACTATCCGCGTCATTGCCTTTATTAGATTGCAACTGGTCTTTAATAGAATTAAGTTTTCTTAAAAGTTCGTTTAAATGGCCAAGCGCTAAAGCCGTATTAAAATCATCATCCATGGCAGACTTGAATTTCTCCATGATCTCGCTATCCGGTTCAAACGCGTTATCAGGTATCAGTCCATTAATAGAATCCAGGAATTCGTAAAAGCGATGGAGCACGATGCCTGCTTCATTCAGATTTTTATCCGAGAAATCGATGGGGCTTCTGTAATGATTGGAAAGCAAAAAGAGCCTGATTGCTTCAGGGGGATATTTTTTCGTAACTTCCCGGATTGTAAAAAAGTTGCCGAGGGATTTTGACATCTTTTCCTTATTTATATCCACAAACCCGTTATGGATCCAATAATTAATCGGTTTTTTTCCGGTTGCCCCCTGGGACTGGGCGATTTCATTTTCATGATGCGGGAAAATCAGGTCCTTCCCACCGCCGTGAATATCAAAGGTTTCTCCAAGATACTTCTGTGACATGGCAGAGCATTCTATATGCCAGCCGGGACGTCCAATGCCCCAGGGGCTCTCCCATGCCGGTTCACCGGGCTTGCTTTCTTTCCATAAAGCAAAGTCGAGTGGGTTCCTTTTCTTTTCGTCAATTTCTACTCTCGCCCCTGATTGAAGTTCATCAATTTTTTTTCCTGAAAGTTTTCCGTAATCCGGGAAGCTTTCAACAGAATACATAACATCCCCACCGGCCTGATAAGCGTGTCCTCTATCTATTAACTTTTTAATCATATCAATCATTTCAGGGATATGTTTTGTGGCTTTCGGTTCATGGGTAGGAGTTTTAATCCCAAGGCTGTTCATATCCTCATAAAAAGCTTCAATATACCGTTTTGAAATTTCTTCACAGCTCGCTTTTTCCTCATTGGCCTTATTGATAATTTTGTCGTCCACATCCGTAAAATTACGGACGAAGGTGACTTTGTAACCGGTAAACTGCAGGTAGCGGTAAATAAGGTCAAAAACAATGCAAGCCCTGGCATGCCCGATGTGACAGAGGTCATACACAGTGACGCCGCATACATACATTGTCACCCGGTCCTTTACCAGGGGAGTAAAAAGTTCCTTTTGCCTGCTGAGGGAATTAAAAATTTTTAAGCCCATTTTATTTTTTGGATGTCAGGGTTCAGTTCTGTTAGTTTCTATCAACCAATAACTAATAACTATTTCCTTCTTAGCGGATCTGCAAAACGCCACTTCGGATGTTTTTTCTTGGTATAAATTAAAAGTTCATCATAGGTTTTAAAATATTCAGGAAAATCATAGTTGCCGGTTGCTTCGCATGAATCAGTGTCATGGTTGCGGCAGACTGAAAATCTTTTATCATAAATTTTGCAGTGGTTGTCTTTTTTAAGAAATTCGCACCGGGAGGTAAAATTAATGTGCCACGTCTTTCGATCGATATAGAAAGAAACATTTTTATGGGCGATTAGCCACAAATTATATTCATGATCTTTCCGGGTTTCCGGAGTATCTATTTCCATAGAAGTGTATAGGCAGCATTTTGCTGGGTTACAGTTATCACACTTTGAAGACATAAAAATCCTTTCATGTTATTATATTATTCGATGGGGCAATATATTAATGCTTCAGATTTGATTTTTCAATAAAATAACGAGCCGGAGTCTCGCTATTTTAGTTAATGTTTGTTTCAAAAAGCGAAACAAACAAAAAACATCTG
>CBDUII010000413.1:0-2390 GCA_965367285.1 uncultured bacterium | reverse complement strand
ATTAACTAATAACTTTTAACAATGGACAGTCGTATGAGCGAGATTACACCCATTTATAAACTGGATGCTGTTGTAACTGTACCTTCATCAAAAGGCTATTCCGTCCGGGCACTGCTGATTGCCGCACTGGCGGAGGGAGAAAGCCATCTACACAACTGCTTGGATTGCGACGATACACTCCACATGATTAATGCGTTAAAATGCTTTAGAATCAATATAATAGAAGATAAAACTAAAGTAATAGTTCAGGGTTGTAACGGTTCACCTCAAAGGCCTGAAAAAAATATTTTTATTGGTAATGCCGGAACAACGATGAGGTTTTTGTGTTCTTTTGCTGCTCTCTGCCCGGGTGAAACTATAATTGATGGAAACTTGAGGATGCGCCAACGGCCTTTAAAAGACCTTATTGACGGGCTTTCTCAGTTAGATGTTGAAATGATTTCGCTGAATGAAAACGGATGTCCGCCTGTAAAAATCAAAGGCGGGGGTATCGATGGTGGAGAAACCACTATGAACGGAGATAAAAGTAGTCAGTATTTTACCTCAATACTCCTATCCGCGCCTTACGCGAAAAAAGACGTCATAATCAAAGTAAATGGGGAGTTGACTTCCAGGCCATATATAGATTTAACCATTGACCTCATGAAAACATTTGGAGTAAATGTAGAAAACAATTCCTATTCGTCTTTTTCTGTTAAATCAGGGAAAGGTTATAAAGCAAGAGAATACGAGATAGAATCGGATGTGAGCAGCGCCACTTACTTTTTTGCGGCGGCAGCGATTATGGGAGGAAAAGTCAGGATCGAGAACTTAAATCCCAATACTAAACAGGGAGATATTAAGTTTGTAGATATTCTAAAAAAAATGGGTTGCACTATTCTTGAAGGTGAAAATTATATAGAAGTCCAGGGAGGCAATTTAACCGGGGTGGATGTTAATATGAACGAAATGCCGGATGCTGTCCAGACTTTATCTGTAACTGCGCTTTTTGCCTATGGGGAAACGCGGATTACAGGAGTATCAAACCTGAGAATTAAGGAAACTGATCGCATAAAGGCTCTTGCAGCAGAATTGTCCAGGCTCGGAGCACAGGTCAGGGAATTAGATGATGGATTAGTTATTATACCAGTTAAGTTGCAGGCCGCTGAAATTGAAACCTATGATGATCACCGCATGGCTATGAGCTTTGCCTTAGCTGGGCTGAAAATACCCGGCATCAAAATCAAAAACCCGGACTGCGTAAACAAATCTTTCCCCGGCTATTTTGAAAAGTTACAATCATTAAGTTCATAAATAAAATTCCGAGCCGGAGGCTCGTTGTTTTAGTGTTGTTTTGTTTCAAAAAGCGAAACAAAACAAAAAAAAGTAATAATTTTCGGGGTATGCTCTATTTGTCATTCCCGAATGTATTTATCGGGAATCCAGGAACTATTTTTCTGAATTTCTCTGACAACATGCTGGTAAAAGTGACGTCCAAATGGGCTAAAAATCAGACGGGATAACAGGAGTATTAAATTAACAGTTAACAATTAAAAATTGATCATTGTTAATTGACCATTGCTAATTAATTCATCCAGTCCATCCTGTAAATCCTGTCGGAAAATATTTTAAAGATGAACTATGAACATTGTACTGATCGGATACCGGGGAACCGGGAAAAGTACCGCAGGTAAAATTCTGGCTGAAAAGTTAAACAGACCTTTAATTCCTATGGATGAGCTCATAGTAAAAAAAGCGGGTATGAGCATCCCTGAGATTGTGGAAAAGCATGGATGGGACTATTTCAGAGATATAGAATCAGAAGTAGCTAAAGAGGTTTCAAATAAAGATAACTGCATAATTGACTGCGGCGGTGGAGTAGTCCTGAGAGATGAAAACGTAAAAAACCTGAAACAAAATGGAAAGTGTTTTTTATTAAAAGCAAATATGGACACTATTATTTCGAGAATTCAGGGAGACGCTAACCGTCCGGCCTTAAAAGAGGGGATGAGCTTCAAAGAAGAGCAGGAAAAGGTTTTAAAAGAACGGGAACCAAAGTATAAATCTGCGGCAGATATTGAGGTCGATACTTCAGTGCTGAACATAGAGCAGGCGGTTGAAAAAATATTGGGAAAGATATAATCCCATGCTCCCCATATAATTCCATTGTGATAATATAATCGTTCATTAAAGGGGTTAAAGGGTACTTTACGAAAAAACAAGAAAAGCCTATAATTTTTTGATAGAACAAATAGGATAATAATGAATCATTAGCAGGAGGCCCATATGAACACAGCAAAAGAAGACGTTCGGAAAACTACTTGATCACATCCCTCTGTGTCAATATAGATGAGATACCTGCCCTGTGGTTAATTAGAGTAGAGGGCAGGGAAGGAGAAAGGTTTTATGAT
>CBDUII010000412.1:0-2391 GCA_965367285.1 uncultured bacterium | reverse complement strand
CAGGCTCAACTACAAATTTATATGAATATTTAAAAAGAAAAAAACTAAAAAAATACTTGACTACAATAAACCAGACTTGAATTCGGATTTATTTGTTCTGAAGTGCCGCAGGCCACTTTTCCCGGGCGAAGCCTTGGAGAAAGAGTCTACTATCAATACACATACATTCGGCCGTAAGGACGCTTGGAAACTGGGATGATTTTGGTGTACTGAGAAAAATCGAAGATATCGAACTGTTCTCCCATTTCCTTACAAAAATCATTCAGGATGGGCTTTAATGTTTTTTCATCATTTTTATCAAGATCAAAACGTTTAACTTCTTTGCCTAATTTATGATCTTCCACTTTGCCGCGTATATAAATTACCCCGCCATGCATTCCGGTAGCACAGTAATCGCCAACTACAGGCCGGTCATTATTATTTGCACCCATTCCTAAAAGGATTAGTGTTCCGCCCGCCATATATTCACCTAAGAAATTTCCAGCTTTGCCGCCAATCACCATAATAGGAACTTTGTCCATATACCCTTTCATGTGAATCCCTACCCGGTATCCGCAATCTCCTTTTATGTACAATGTCCCTCCCCGCATTCCGTATCCAAGCACATCTCCGGCAAGTCCGTGAACAACAACTTTCCCATTGTTCATAGTATTTCCAACGCCATCCTGAGCATTATTTTCAACAATAATTTTAGGACCGTCCATGAACGCGGCCATATCTTCTCCCGGAACACCTTGGACGTGAATGGTAACATTTTTTGCTGTAATACCATCTCCGATATAGCGCTGACCACAAACATTGATAAGGCGAATATCTTTAACTCCCTTTCCTATTTCCTGCCTGATCCGTTCGTTCAGTTCTTTATAATGGATATCTTTAGCATCAATTTTAATCAATTAAAAACTCCTAAACCGGCCAAGGGCCGGAACCAAATAGGGCTACCGCCCTGGTGAACATATAGAAATTTTCTGTCATAAAAAACACGGAAGTTATTGCTAAGTAACTAATCTTCCAAATATTCTATTACAGCATCGCCAGCGTGAGGAGCCTCACAATCCTCCACATCAGGACATATTTCCCTGATCGAAGCCTCTTCACTGGCCATATAGACAGTTTTTCCTTTTTTGCCGACTATTAGCGGGCGCAATTTTATCCTGTCATTAATTCCTATAAGACCGCCATTAAAAGCAAATAAAAAAGCAAATGGCCCATTCAGCGCTGCTCCTGCATAAACAGACCTCAGCAAGGTATATTTTATTTTATCCTCTTCTCCCATTCGCTCTATATCCTTCCAGAAAGGCGGCGCTAACGCAGCAAAGACCAGTTCATAACTTAAGCCATTTCGCCGGTGCAAAAAATCAAGAAGGTATGTAACAACTTCTGTGTCGGTCATTAAAGTACATATATAGCCGTGTGTATCCAGATATCGTTTGTTTATTCCATAAGAAGAAATCTCACCATTGTGGACTACAGATCTATCAAGGAGTGTAAACGGATGAGCTCCTCCCCACCAACCTGGAGTATTAGTAGGGAAACGGTTGTGGGCTGTCCATATATATCCCTCATAATGATCCAGTTGAAAATCATCCGCGATATCATCCGGAAACCCCACCCCCTTCAAGCCCCCAATATTCTTCCCGCTGGAAACCCCAAAAGCTCCTTCAGCGCTGGTATTTATTTCCATAACCTGTGCAACCATGTAATCATCCGGGCATTTACCGTTACACATAGCGTTTGGATTCGGTTCCGCAAAATATCTTTTAAAATACGGGTGGTCGGTAATGATTTTAGTTGCTGAATGCGGGATGGTTTCCTGATGTTCTATTGTTAATCTTTTATTCAGAATTTCCTCAGTGTCTTTCACGTCATCCTGGCTGTCAAACATTAGATGCAAAGCATAAAGGTCTTTATGCTCGGGATAAATTCCATACGCGGCAAAACCTCCTCCCAGCCCATTGCCGCGGTCGTGCTGATTGCGGATGGCTTTTTTTATAACAGAGCCGGATATCCGTTTTTTATCTTTATTGATTATGCCAACCAGTCCGCAGGCAGCGCTATCCCGCTCCCTGTAAGGTGATTTCACCCATGGTTCTGTAAATAATCCGATTTTTTCCATAATTTTATCTTTACTATTAAATTCTTTTGACAGGATTAACATGATGTACAGGAAAATTTAATAATCCTTTTTATCCTGTTATCCCGTTTAAAAAAAATAAAGAATGAACTTAGCTTCCCGCTTTCGCGGGAATGACCCTCTCTGCTTTCATTCCCGCATGCTTTTTGCGGGAATCGTGAAACATTGAAATTCCTTTACATTAACTGATTTCACCTTTGTAAACAATTGATCCTGTCTTTCGTTTTTAATATAATCCCATTTTGACTCTTATTCTC
>CBDUII010000411.1:0-2407 GCA_965367285.1 uncultured bacterium | reverse complement strand
CATCAATTTGAATATCGCCACATCCTGCCACACAGCATTTTCCCATGCCCCTGGCCACCACTGCCGCATGGGATGTCATCCCGCCTCTCACTGTAAGAATCCCCTGTGCTGCGTGCATTCCCCCGATATCTTCCGGTGATGTCTCCAATCGAACAAGGATGACATCCTGGCTTTGTTCAGCCAGTTGTTCTGCGTGCTCTGCGGTAAAGACCACCTGCCCTACCCCTGCTCCGGGTGAAGCCGGCAATCCCTTTGCCAGTAGATCTAACTTTGCCTTCGGGTCAATTGTCGGGTGCAATATTTGATCTAACTGTTCCGGGTTTACTCTAAGTAATGCGGTTTTTTTGTCAATTAAACCTTCTTTAACCATTTCCACGGCAATACGAATAGCGGATGCCGCAGTCCTTTTTCCGCTCCTGGTCTGAAGCAGATAAAGTTTTTTATCCTGAATAGTAAACTCGATATCCTGCATGTCCTTGTAATGGTTTTCCAGTTTTTGATAGATTGATTCGAGGGTATTGTAGGCTTCCGGCATTCCTTTTTTGAGGTCTGATATAGGATGGGGTGTCCTGATGCCTGCCACAACATCTTCTCCCTGGGCATTGACAAGATATTCACCATAAAATTTTCTCTCTCCTGTGCTGGGATCCCGGGTAAAAGCAACGCCTGTGGCAGAAGTATCTCCCATATTGCCAAAAACCATTGATTGAACATTTATGGCTGTTCCCCAATCTCCCGAAATATCATGAAGCTTGCGGTAAGTAATAGCTCTTTTGTTATTCCAGGAATCAAAAACCGCGTTAATGGCCATTTTCAGTTGTCCCTGAGGATCTTCCGGAAAATCAAAGCCTTTTTCATTCTTTACTATGGCTTTATATTGGTCCACTAAATCTTTTAAATCATCTGCTGATAGCTGATTATCGAATTGAACCTTCTTTTCTTCTTTTTTCTTTTCCAGAAGATCCTCGAATTTCATACGGTCTATTTCCAGCACCACGTCACTAAACATCATAATAAAGCGCCGGTAACAGTCGTAGGCGAATCTTTTGTTATTGCTTTTTGCGGCAAGTCCCTTTACTGTTGTTTCGTTTAAGCCTAAATTCAACACTGTATCCATCATACCCGGCATGGAAACCCTTGCTCCTGATCGCACAGAAACCAGCAAAGGATCATTCGAATCGCCAAGCTTCATACCCATAGTATCTTCCAGTCTTGACAGGTTCTTTTGAACTTCATCCCATAGCCCCTGAGGACGCTTCTTATCGTTATCATAATATGCTATACAGGCCTCAGTGGTGATCGTAAAACCCGCAGGGACAGGTATTTCAAGGTTGATCATCTCCGCGATATTGGCGCCCTTCCCTCCCAGGAGATTTTTCATATCGGCTTTACCTTCGGCGCCGCCTGAACCAAAAAAATAAACATATTTTTTAGAAGCCATTAATGTCCCTCAAAAAATTAATATTATACAGTATTAGGGGATAAATAAGATAGGAAAAAAATCAATTAGATTCCCGCTTTCGTGGGAATGACACTTCTCGGCCTGTCATTCCTGTAACCCAGTGTTGTCATTCCCAGCCCCGTGCTGAACTTGTTTCAGTATTGATTGAGAAAATCCAACATTGAAATTCCTATACGTATATTTATCCTGACTCAGCGGTTTCCTCGTTCGATCTTTTCTTGGATTGTGCTAACCAGTTGATCAATGGTAATTCGCACCTGTTCCATAGAGTCCCTGTCACGCAGGGTTACTGTATTGTCATCTTTTGTCTGATAATCCACGGTGATTCCAAAGGGAGTGCCTATTTCATCCTGCCTGCGATATCTTCTCCCAATGGAACTTTTCTCGTCATGAAAAACATTAAAGTATTTCTTTAAATTTTTCTCAATATCCATTGAAATTTCAAGCAATCCGTCTTTTTTTACCAACGGAAAAACTGCTGCTTTGAATGGGGCTAATCGGGGATCCAGCCTGAGAACCACCCTCTCTTTTTCTTCTTCATAGGAATCCACCAGAAATGCAAGGGTGGAACGGTCAACTCCGGCAGATGGTTCAATGACATAGGGGATGTATTTTTCTTTTGTTTTCTCATCAAAATACTGGAGGTCTTTACCACTCATTTCAATATGTTTTTTAAGGTCATAATCCGTGCGGTTCGCTATCCCCTCCAGCTCAGACCAGCCAAAAGGGAAATTATAATCCAAATCCACGCAGGCTTTGGCATAATGAGCCAGTTCGTCTTTTTCATGCTCCCTGAAGCGAAGATTTTCTTTTTTAATT
Source organism: uncultured bacterium (assembly GCA_965367285.1). Taxonomy (GTDB): domain Bacteria; phylum Nitrospinota; class Nitrospinia; order CAJXCL01; family CAJXCL01; genus CAJXCL01. Next base: position 126 of record CBDUII010000411.1, on the reverse strand, counting down.
CCGTAATTGATGTACCAGTTAAAGCGCTCCTGTTTCCAGTGTTCAAACCATTCCATATCTTCACCCGGTTTAACGAAAAATTCGATCTCCATTTGCTCAAATTCTCTTGTGCGAAACGTGAAATTT
>CBDUII010000410.1:0-2407 GCA_965367285.1 uncultured bacterium | reverse complement strand
CCATGCAGAGATTTGACCTATTTGCTCTGTCGCGACATAGGCGTTCGTGCAGTCCGTCGCTGACATTGATAATTTGATCAAAACCATCCACGAAAAAAGAGTCAAATCTCTGCTTGACCGCATATAGAAAACCAGTAAAATAATTTTTTATATTGGCCTGTTTGACCTTGACAGATTGTCATCCATATGAGGATTAACTGGCTTGACGGGATTAAAGAATTTCGGGTTTTCGATTTAGTGAATTTTTAAGAAGCGGTTGCCAGGCTTATAAGACTTTTTTGGACAATATTTGTTTTGGGCGTGATATCAATATTATCCGGCACAATAATGATCTTTGTCCCTTTGCTGATAAAAGAGAAAAGTTGTATCAGGTGCTTATCGCTTAGTTCAACACAGCCCTGAGTATCAGGAGTTAACTGATTTGTTCCCGTACCGTGAATCCAGATTCCAGACCCGGTTTTTCCTTCCTCTATATCTTTTTTGTTTGGATAATTTAATACAGCAGCGTAGGGACCATATTTATCCGGCAGCTCTTCATCTATTTTTAAATCAATGAGTGTATAAGCCCCTTCAGGAGTTTTTTCGTCTCCTTCAAATTTTTTATCGCCTGGCACTATCCCAATTGATATTGGAAATTCTTTAACTATTGAATAACCATCTCCTGTTTCTTCAGCCACAAACAGCTTTTTTGTTCGCTTATTAACAAGAAGTGTATATTGAATAGTTTTCTCCAGAAAGGCTTCACGGGATATTACGGGGCTTGTTGTAAAAGGAGTTATTTTGATTTGCCGCGGCTCTGCTTTCTTTAACTTTTCTAATCTTTCGAGACCGGGAACTGTTGTTTGTGGAATTAATTTAGAAAAACTAATTGGCTGTGAAAGAATAAATATATATATACCAACAAAACCGGTTGCAAACAATGTCAATGTCAGAGAATGGTCTCTGGTAAAAGTAAGCGCTCTTTCTAATGGCGGACCCTGAAAGCCATAGACAAAAGCTTTTTCTACCGCCTGATTGTTTCTATAAGTAATGTACCTGTACTCTATTTGTTTGGCTATAAGGCTAATACGATGATTTATAGATAACACCAAAATATTGCTCCTTTGGAAACAGCTTATTTATCTTTTTCATTTTATAAAATTATAATGACTCCAATACTTACAGTCAATTTATTTTTTTTGGCAATCTAATTCCTTCTTAATTTTATAAAGAAGGGTTTTTATGCCTTCTCCCGTAACTGCTGATATAGGATAAAACTGCAGTCCCTTTTTTTTAAAATACTGCTCATGCTTTTTTAACTCATCCGCGGCGCCGGTAACATCTATCTTGTTCGCTGCAATAATTTGAGGTTTTTCGGTCAAATCAGCGCTGTATGAATCAAGTTCATAATTAATTGTTTCAAAATCTTCACATATATTTCTACTATCCGAAACTGACAAATCCAGAATATGAAGAAGAAGTTTAGACCGTTCTATATGTTTTAAAAATCGCAATCCAAGCCCTTTATTATTATGAGCTCCTTCTATAATGCCGGGGATATCAGCGATTACAAAAGATTCGAATTCTTCAACTGGCACTACTCCAAGGTTTGGAACAAGTGTCGTAAAGGGATAGTCAGCTATTTTAGGCTTCGCGTTGGAAACTCTGGAAATGAATGTTGATTTCCCCGCGTTAGGATAACCGACAATAGCTACATCAGCTAACATTTTTAGTTCTAAAATAAGCCAGCATTCCTCTCCCGGTTCTCCCGGCTGCGCGAATTTTGGGGCTCTGTTTCTCGATGACTTAAAATGCGCGTTTCCTTTTCCTCCTCTCCCTGCTTTCGCGGCAATATATTGCTGTCCTTCTTCAGTTAAATCGGCTAATATAGCAGGATCATCAACAATTCTGACAGTTGTTCCTACAGGGATTTTAATCTCGATATTTTTCCCGGCATGGCCGTGCATATCGCTCCCAAGCCCGTTTCCGCCGTTTGGAGCAGAATAATGTTGTTGATACCTCAGGTCTAAAAGGGTATACAAATTCCGAACGGCTTTAATAATTACATCCCCGCCTTTGCCCCCGTTGCCGCCGCTTGGTCCGCCTTTCGGGACAAATCTCTCCCGCCGAAACGCGACACAACCTTTGCCTCCGTTACCTGCTTTGACAAATATTTTTACCTGATCAACAAGCATCTATATTTATGTATAGGAATTTCAATAATTACCCTGAATTCCATAATCGGCTAATAAAAATAGCTAAGGGTAGCATGGACAAGCCCTGTGGAATTTACTTTTCCTTAACTGGCGTACGAGTATAGCAATATTTGTATTCCACGGGGCAAGCGCTCTTTGCTTGTCCGTGTTTGGCTGTCACGGACAAACAAAAACCGTTTGTCCATGCCACCCCTGCCTGCTGCTTACTGTCT
>CBDUII010000409.1:0-2419 GCA_965367285.1 uncultured bacterium | reverse complement strand
GTCCCTTGCCATCCGATATCAGTAATCAGGAACAATTATTTGTAATCTATCGTCAGGATAGTGTTTAACATTACGAGTTATTAAGACCTGGTTAAACTTCAGGGCAGTAGCGGAAATAATGCAATCATAGAGATGCAATTGATAACCTTTTACTCTATCCTTTGTTTCGCGGGATAATCTAATAATTTCTTTATCAACGGGTATTTCTTCCAGGCTGTTTAACAGGGCGAAAGTTTGTTTTCTTTCTCCCTGTTTCATTCTAAACAATATTTCCCCGGATGTGATTACACTGCAATAATTTTTTTCATATCCAAATCGTAGTAATGTTTCTTTAGCTCCTTCTGTTCCACGCAAATTATCTATAAGAATATCCGTATCAAATAAAGCCATCAGATGTTTCTGCCTTTTCTTATCTTTCTCAAATAATTCGCCGTTCCCTTTTTTAATTCAGGATGATTTCCCTTTTTCCAGGCCCCAAAACTTTTTGTTATTCCCTCATTGTGTTTTTGAACCCGGATGTAGGTCTTAATGGACTCAATAATGAATTCCGTAAAATTCAGGTTGCTTTTTTTCATTACAGGCCGGATTTCTTCTAAAAGAGAATCAGGAAACCGTATGGATTTGACAATTCTTTTCATTTTTATACATCTCCTTTACATTTCATGGTAATACAAATAATTAAAAACATCAATACACTAATAATCAATATGTATTACGCAAATTTATGGCAAACAGATGTCTTCCGTTATCTATCTTCCGTGACATCCCAGTTTTCACAGGCAAGTGCCCCGCTATATTTTAAGGCAAGGGTTTTTTCTCTAATCTGACTATTAGTTATGCAAATGAAAGATAGTCAGATTTTATTTGAAATAGATTAAAAAATAGTCAGGAGGGTGAAATTGTCTCATTTATTCAATGGAGAACCAAAACTGAATTTACCACGAATCCCAAAAAAACGGGACACAGATCACGAAGAAAAGAATTATTTATTAGTGGCTTTGTGTCTTGGTGGCTAAATGCTTTTTCTTTTCAGATTGTTAATTGATAACTGCTAATTGCTTCTGCCTTCCGTCCTCTGCCTTCTGTCCTCTTTCCTCTGTCACTTACCATCCTCCAAGTTCAGGCTGCAATAGCAAGAAAGAATTCCTCTTCCTCAATTTTCCTGTCAAGAGTTTTGATTTCGGAGTTAGAAGTTACTGCTTTAATCCTTTTATCAAGGTTATAACGCCTGGTTAAATGGTCTTTGAGGCGAAGTATACGCGGATTTTTTATCTTCTCCAGTTTAGTTAAAGTGTTAAAAGCTTCCTGCTTCTTATCCATCCCCGCCTGGGAGTGGGAGAGAAGAAGTCGGCAGGTTTGACGTTGAAAAGCATTTAAATCCACAATGCCTCTTTCAAGGGTTTTTGCGGCTTTTGGAAAATCTTTCTTTTTTATTCTGGCAAACGCTAAAGCAGTAATAAAATAGTTTTTGCTTTTTTTAGCAGGACACTTTTCTGCCCCATATTCCAGTCTTTTTATAGCCTCGTCAACGTTTCCTGATTTCAGATAAAACATGGCTGAAATATGATAATTGATCCAGTCTTGTTTGGAGGCAGGAACCCCTTTAAATAACTGTGCCTCAACTTCAGCATCTCTGCCAAGCAAAATTAAAAGACCCACACGTCCGGTAGGCGCAACTTCATTGTTTTGGAATCGCTTAATGGTCTTGTCATAAGCCGCCAATGCTTCATCATACCGTCCCATTTCCTTTAACAATTCCGCGCGTCCGTTAGGCGCAACTACATCGTTTTGGAATCGCTCAATGGTATCGTCATAAACGACAAGAGCCTTGTTGTAATGCCCTGTTTTTTTTAGAAACTGTGCTTTAGTGGAAAAAATAACCACGTCTTCAACATTTAAAGCACAGGCATAATCCACCAGTTTTTCCGCAAATTCGACCTGATTATTATCCATGGATTTTTTTGCCAGGGAACAGAGAGTCATGCCAACATGGTTTTTTTTCCCATGTGTCAAGTTGAATTTAATTAAATCGAGAAGGTATTTGTCAGCCTTGTGAGTTTTCCTATTCCTGATAAGTAGCTCAATCGCATTGATTTGTTTATCTACTTTTTCTTTAGCTTCAAGAGCGGTTACTTTTTTCTTTCCCTTTTTTGTATCCTCAAAATTTTGAATAAATTCTAAAACCGGATCTTTGACTTCTAATTCGGAGTCAATGTCGTCAAGGGTTGATTCTTTAGCAGCAATGCTTTTATCTGAAATATCTACTTTATTAAGGACTTCCTTTTTTAACTTATTAATAAGCTGTATGCCTTTTGGAATTTTACTTATTTCGGGTTTCAGACCGTAAGTAACAACTATGGAGCCGCAGAAATTCCCGACCTCCAATATAATAAAATGATTTCCCCGATTTTTTAAGAAT
>CBDUII010000408.1:0-2451 GCA_965367285.1 uncultured bacterium | reverse complement strand
AAGCGAGTAAGTGGCGACTCCTAAGGGAATTAAAAAAAACACTAGCCCAAAGTTATACATAATTAATTCACACCCAAATAATACGACACCTGCTAACTGCATAAAGGCTGCAATACCAATAAGTTAGCTGTTGGCAGCGATAAAATCAACCCACAGATTCTGCTGAGGAGGCATATTAAAGCCCCGCCATGTTTCTCTCCATCTTTTAGGCACGATGTTCCAATTGCTGTTACCCAATTAAACTTTTTCAGTAAATCTAATGAGCCGTCTGTGGAAGCATTATCAATAACTATTACTTTATAAGGATATTCAGTATATTTTTTTATAGATAATAGACAAAGTTCTAAAGCATCTTTTGTGTTTTCATTGACTATTATTATGGTGACCATATTTGTTTACTCACAACAGTAATCGAACATAACTGTCAAAATGTTAAATGAGTATATCCATAAAAACTAAGTAGTTATTAAGAATTGAAAACCGTGTTAAGGAACGCCTTGAAGCCGGAAAGAATTCCTCCTATATTTCCCGGATTTTTTATTAATCGCATAATATATGTCATTATTATTCTCGGTCTGAGATAAAATTCTCTTAAGAGTTTTCTTTGGAACATATCCAGTTTCTCTTTTGTTAAACCATGTGGAACAAATACCACATCAAGTAAATTCATTTTTTCCCAGTTTTTATTTATAAGACCGTATTTTTCTCCAATTCTGTACATCTCAGATCCCGGGAAAGGGGTCATCTGGCTGACACTAATATCATCCAGGCAACAGCTTTTTGCAAAATCAATGGTTCTATTCAACGTGTCTTCTGTTTCTTTTGGAAATCCTAAAATGAAAAAACCTTTTGTCAAAATACCTGCTTCATGGCTCCATTCAAGGGCTTGTTTCATCTGTTCAATTTTTATACGTTTTCTTGAAAATTCTAATATATCAGGATCGCCGCTTTCAATTCCATAAGCAATCTGCCAGCAGCCTGCTTTTTTCATTAACCTTAATATCTCAGGTTTTACCGCGTTGGCCCTCCCGTTGCAGGACCATGAGATATTAATTTTCTCTTTGATAAGTGTTTCGCACAACTGAATCAGCCTTTTTTTAAAAATAATAAAGGTATCATCTTCAAAAATAATTTCTTTGATTCCATAATCAGTTTTTAATACGTTAATCATTTCTACTATATATTCCGCACTATAGGCACGGTATTGCCGACTGAATACGGAGGTATCACAAAAGATGCATGGATGGGGACAGCCCCTTGCAGAAATAATATAAGCAGCCGGCAGCCTTTTACATTTAAACGCTGCTGGCTTATACCCCAGGGGAAAATTATCAATCAAATCCCAGGCTGGGAATGGCAGTTCATCCAGATTTTTTATTAAAGGTCGAGGTTCTGTTTTGACATACTGGCCGTTTTTCCGAAATAAAATACCTGGTATATCTTTTAATCGACCGTTGTTTTCTAAAGAAGCAACGAGTTCTTTAAGGGTATTTTCACCTTCTCCTATTGCAGCAATATCGAATTCCGGGAATCTTGACATTGTTTCTTCAGGAACCGCGGTAATGTGTGGACCGCCAATAATAATTTTAATCTCAGGATTGCTCTCTTTAATCATTTCCGAAAGTTTTCCGGCTTTATAAATAGAAGAAGTTACAGCAGTGAATCCTGCAACATCAGGCTCAAAGGCAAGAATCTTCTGTAACGATTCCTCATAAGAAATGTTAGAAGATGCGGCTTCAATAATTTTTACTTTATGTCCCGCTTTTCTAACAACTGAAGCCAAACCGAGGAGACCAATGGAAGGTAGTGTACTGCCGGCTCCGGAAAGGCGGCCATATCTTTCTTCAAGTGAGATAGGGGGATTGATTAATACAATAGATGCCATTTAATGACTCAAAGATTTTTGTAAATTCCTTTTTTCCTGTCCTTTTAGCGATTTCTATACTGTGCCTGAATGAGATAATAACACAAAGATAGAAAATGTTAAATCCCACACAGTGGGTTTTATTCCCCGTAGCTTGCTACGAATTTTTAAAGAAGATTCTTCTTCGATACCCCGTCCGCTTGCGGCGGGGCAGTTCATTGTGAGACAGGATCAAAGAAAAACTAATTATTCTTCGAAAGCGTTTAACGAGCGCATTTCTCGCAAGCTTGTTCTGAAACGCACCGGTACAGAGCTTGCTGCGGCGAGCTTCAATTTGCGTATTTAAGTCGTTTTTTTGATATTGTATTTACACCAAGGTGCCGATAAGATAATAGCTGAGTAATTCCATAAAACGGCAAGTTGCCGCAACCAAAATATTCACAACCAGGAAGCGCACGAAGATCACGAAGAGAAAATGATAATTATAAAACAAATCTTTTAGTGCCTTTGTTTAAAGTCTTTCTATTAAAGTTTATTAATCCCACACAGTGGGTTTAATTCCCCGACGTTCTACGTCGAAAAAATTG
>CBDUII010000407.1:0-2510 GCA_965367285.1 uncultured bacterium | reverse complement strand
CCGATCGGGGTTTTTCAGGCGTTCGTCGTCCAGTGTAAAACCTTTGATAATATACTCACGCAACCGCTGGGTAGCCCAAATTCTAAACTGGGTGCCACGATGGGATTTCACCCGATAGCCGACAGAAATAATGACGTCGAGATTAAAATACTCAACTTGATACGATTTACCGTCAGCGGCAGTTGTTGCAAATTTTGCAACAACTGCTTCATTGGCCAGTTCTCCCTCTTTAAAAATGTTGCGGATATGTCTGGAAATCACTGATTTATCACGCTGAAACAGTTCCGCCATCTGGTTGAGAGATAACCAGACAGTTTCATCCTGCAAACGCACCCGGATTCTGGTTTGGCCTTCTTCGGTCTGGTAAATAAGAATGTCTGACTGAGGCACAGGAAAGTTTTTATTGCTCATAATCCAAGCTCCATATTAATTGTTAATTAAAAATTACGAATTATGAATAAAAAGTCAGTATTTTTATTGCTTCGTAATTCCTAATCTGGCTGAGCTGCATCACTCAATTCCTAACTTTTCTTTCATTCGTAATTCCTAATTCTCAATTCCTAATTCCTTTAGGTAACGTCCCATTTCTCTCCTGGTTTTAACCAGTTCCGTCTCTAATACATCAATCTCTTTTTGCACAGACTTGATATTTATTTCTTTTTCTTCTTCAAAAGTATCCACATAGCGTGGAATGTTCAGGTTAAACTCCGCTTCTTTTATTTCATCAAATGTCGCGCGGTAAGAATATTTTTCTATGACTTTAAAAGATTTATATGTTTTTACAATTTTTTCAATGTCCTCAGAACGCAGGAAGTTCTGGTTCTTGCCGTCATGGTATTCCCGGCTTGCGTCTATAAAAAGAACATCCTTAGTCTTCTTTCCTTTATTAAATATAAGAATCGTTGTTGGAATACCTGTACCGTAAAAGAGGTTTGCCGGAAGGCCTATCACTGCCTCAAGCAAGTTTTCCTCTATAAGCTTTTGTCGTATCTTTCCTTCGGAGCCGCCGCGAAAGAGAACCCCCTGCGGCGCTATCACTCCTACCCTTCCCTCCTTTTCGAAAGCCGTATGAATCATATGACTGATAAAGGCGTAGTCCCCCTTGCTTTTGGGAGGGATACCCCGCCAGAACCTTTGATACTGATCTTTATCCGCGATATCGGCCCCCATTTATCAAGAGAAAATGGAGGATTGGCAACAACTATATTGAACTTCATGAGATTATCGCCTTCTACAAGCTTGGGATTGCTTATGGTGTTGCACCACTCGATGCGGGCATTGTCCATTTCATGGAGAAACATGTTCATCCGGCATAAAGACCATGTACTTCCGTTGCTTTCCTGTCCTGAAAGAGAGAAGTTGCCGCCAGGCACCTCTTTTGCGACGCGAATTAGCAAAGACCCTGATCCGCAGGTGGGATCACAGATTCGGTCTCCCGGCTTCGGGTTCAACAGTTTGGCGAGCAGCCTGGAAACCTCCTGCGGAGTATAAAATTCTCCGGCCTTTTTCCCTGCTCCTGCCGCGAATTTCGCGATGAGATATTCATAAACATCACCGATGACGTCATTATTCCCAAGTTTCGACGGTCGGAAGTCGAGTTTGGGATCGTTAAAATCGTCAAGTAAATGCTTAAGCCGTCGGTTGCGCTCTTTTGTTTCGCCGAGATTTGCTTCGCTGTTAAAATCGATATTTCTAAAAACATTTTCAAGTTTTGCCTTGTTTTCATCTTCTATCTTCTCAAGGGCAATATTTATGAGTTCGCCTATATTCGCGGCATCTCTCCTGGAATAAAGAAAGTCGAAATCACATTTGGGAGGCACGACAAACCTCTCTCGGCTCAGCGCCCTCTGAACGCGCTGTTTATTCCCCTTGTATTTTCTTTCATACTCCTCTCGCCTGTCTTTCCAGAGGTCGCTCATATATTTAATAAAGAGCATGGTGAGAATGTAGTCTTTGTATTGCGCAGGGTCAACTGCTCCCCGGAAGGTATCACATGCCTTCCATACAACATTATTAATTTCCTGCTGTGATATTTTCACGGACATATTTTTTCTCCTTTCATTTATAAATTAGCTCGCGAAGCTCGCTACTTTATTGATGTTTTGCTTCGCAAATTGCGGCTTTTAGACATAAAGAACGAATTAATAAAGTTCTCTTTTGTTGAATATTATTTAATAGATATCTTTCTTTTTCTGCAAGTGAGTTTAATTTTACAATTTTCTCCTGAGTTTTAATATCAGGAATATTTACCGGGAGGTTTTCAAATGCCGACTTTGGCACAACAGGCATGTGCGTCCCGCGTCGCGCGAGATTGTGTAAATATCCCTGTGCGGGAGATTGGTTGATGAACCATGCCAGGCATTCGGGAATGACAGTGTGGGGGGCTTCGGGAATAACAGTTTGTGAATGCGGGAATGACAATTTGTGCATGCGGGAATGACAATCATGGTTCTAAGTTTCTCTGCTCTACATAAGGTGCTATAAAAACAACAACTTCAACAGCGCCTAAA
>CBDUII010000406.1:0-2510 GCA_965367285.1 uncultured bacterium | reverse complement strand
TGTTTGGTGCAGAATATTTCTGCTACCGAAAAATTTTGAAACAAAGCCAGGAAAATCTTTCTTTGCTGCAACAGCTTTCTAAAAAGTAGAAGAGGCTTTATTGAAAATTTCTGCTTACGGCGAAAGTTTATCCTTGACAGCCGGGGGCCTAATAGGTGTTAGCTGTTTTACGCAATTAGACGCTCATACTCATCATGATTTCCGATCCAAAACCAAACAAGATTTTCAGAAATTTCAACTGCGAGAGCTCTATATTTGGGACCCACTCTTACAGACCAATATGCTTTTATTTTCTTTAGTTTGAGAGATGGATGGTGTGGGTTGTTTTTGAGAATTTCATAATTTTTATCCGCAAGTGCTCTAATGTTTGAGGGTAATTTGTCATAGAATTCCCAAAATTGGGGACTTGTAAAATGCTTCACAATTCTTTGCAGCGCCCTGCGCGAAATTCTTTTTCTGCTTCTTCTGCCAGCTTATTAAGCTTACCCATTTTTACATCTTCTTCCAGTTGCTGATCCCATGCTTCGGCTTGAAATTCTTCAAACCACTTTTGGAATTTCGCAAACTCTTTCTTAGGGAGATTGGTTACTGCAATTTCAATTTCTTCAATTGTACTCATGATTTAAATTTATCACATTATGGGGCTTCATGAAATAAAAAGATAATGACCAAGCTCACCTGACCAAAACCACAAGCAAATAAACCATAGATAAACAGCAAACCTGTGATAGCAGTCCAACCCACGAAAAAAAAGCGCTGGTTTTGGGTCAGGTGGAGCGACTGGTTAGCCCTTGAACAGTAGAAGTACGGTGCTCCTCAAACAATTTCTTAGAATGATAATGGGAAAACTTATTGGCCAACTTTTTTGTATATTCTATTTTTTCTTGAGTAGTCATACTCCTACAATTTTGATAATTCTCATCTCGGATTTTTCTAACCAATTCAACTGATTTAAGATTCATAATGAATAACCTCTCTTGGTGAAAATATTTCTATGGATTTATAACCTTCGGTAAGGTTTACACTATTAAACCTCCTGATTTTTTCAAAATGAACAATATGTTTAAAATTCCAGCTTACAATCATGTCCACATTATTTGTTGTTGCTATGGCAACATGCCTCGCGTCATCTTCAAAATTATTCGACAGTATTCCTGCTGTTATATATTTTTGCGCTAACTCCATTGATTCTTCCGTTTCAAGCAATATTTCGCAATTACTTTTTAATAAGTCGATAAATATGTTCTGAACCTGCTCAGGAGCTTTGCCTATTTCTGCCTCTGTAAGTTCCGAAACGATCGGGATATATAGTCCAGCCTTAAACTCCTCTATCAATTTGTTTGACCATTCAGCAAATTCATCATCATAGCACCCCCCAATTACAGAAGTATCAATATATATTTTTAACTCCTTTTTCATATTGTCTAATTCTTATCGTACAACTTCTTTGATCGTTAATCATGGGCTAACGACCAGTATAAGCAGCGTGAAATAAAAGCTGCGAAACGAAGGAATAACAAAAAAACTCTGAAAAACAAAACCCTTTGAAAGCAGTGGATCACAGAAATGGCGACTCACTACTCGATAAAATAAGAAAGCTGGTCTCCTTAGAAGCAAAACATACGGTGTTGGTTTATATTGAAGAATAAAACTAACCCTAAAAGAAAGGAGACCATGAAGAAAGATACCATATACGATCATTATATTGCAATGGATTGGAGCAGCATAAATATGGCTATAGCCCGGATGACCAAGCAATCGAATAAAATCACTGCCATTGATGTTCCGTCCGATATCAAAGAGCTTTAGACATATTTAAAGAATCTAAAGGGCCTGAAAATATTAACTATTGAAGAGACGACCACATCACAATGGTTGTATACGGAGTTAAGAGATTATGTTGAGAAGATTGTAATTTGTGATCCTCACCGCAACAGACTTCTTACAGAAGGACCCAAAACAGATAAAATAGACGCTTGCAAATTAGTGCAGCTATTAAAAGCAGGGCTCATGAAAGAAGTATTTCACTCATTAGATAAATTTTTATATTCCCGTAGAATTGTTAGCGGTTATGAAGATTTAGTGAAATCCGGCGTTAGATTAAAGAATCAACGATACGGATTACTGAGGGCCTGCGGTAAAAATGGATATGATAAAAAAGGGATAAAGCTGGATTCCAAGGAAAGAACAGTTTGTGCTGGAATGTACAGATCGGCAGATTGACCGTTATGAGGTTGAAAAGAAAGGTTATGAGAAAGAGTTTGGAAATCTTTCCAGAAAACATCCTGAGATCAGACATCAAAAAAGTCTGCCCGGTATTGGAATTATCAATGCGGTAAAAATAGTATCGCGAGTTGTCACTCCTTATCGGTTTGACAACAAAGGCCATTACCTGAGCTATTCAGGATTAATCAAGCTGGAGAAGACAAGCGGAGGGAGAAGTTACGGGAAGAAGACACCCCGTTTCTGCAGACAGCTAAAGTCAGTTTATAAGTCAGGGGTCCTTGCGG
>CBDUII010000405.1:0-2517 GCA_965367285.1 uncultured bacterium | reverse complement strand
TGATTTCATGCCCGCGTGAATACCTAATTTCCTGGCTTCGTAATTAGCAGAGCAGATTACTTCTTTTTTGTCTGGATCGCAACCGACCACCACCACAGGGTTACCCTGAAGCGACGGATCATTACGCGTCATAACCGCCGCGTAAAAACAGTCCATACCAACATGGATTATCTTTCTTATCGGCTTCTGGTTATCGGTTGTTTCCATAAGATTACCCCCCACGATCATAGCATATCAGCTTTTGTCGTTTTTCCCCACGACTTATAAGATGCTTACAAAAGATGTGGTTACATCTCAGCATTTGACAAAATGTGTAATGTTTTTACCTTAATATATTGAAAATCAACAGGTCAACTGTATAATGAAATCATGGGAAAGGATAAGAAGAAAAAAACCTGGTTGAAGAAAAAACGGAAAACCCCTGAGCAATCACTGGTTGTTCGTGATCCGCTTCAAGCCTATATCAACGAGATCAAACAGTACCACGAATTAACTGCAGAAGAAGAGTATTCCCTGGCAGTAAAATACGGTAAAGAAGGAGACCCTGATGCCGCATACAAACTGGTTACTTCCAACCTTATGTTAGTAGTAAGAATTGCCATGAAATTCAAGAGAGAATTTCAGACCCTTCTCGACCTCATTCAGGAAGGAAATACAGGGCTCATGCACGCCGTGAAAAAATTTGATCCATTTAAGGGTGTAAGACTTCCCGCCTATGCCACCTGGTGGATAAAAGCTTATATTCTGAAATACATTATGGACAACTGGCGTATGGTAAAGGTTGGCACTACGAATACACGCCGCAAATTATTATATAACCTTCAGAAGGAAAAAGACCGGCTTCTTGCCGAAGGTTTTTCACCCACACCTAAGTTGTTAGCCGCTCATTTTGATGTTTCCCAGGAGGAAGTAGTTGAAGTGGATAAGAGTTTTGGCGCTTCGGATGTATCTTTGTATTCACCTGTCGGGGATGATGGGCAGGGCACACTGATAGATATTATACCCGAGCCAGGAGAGAGCTTTGAGGATGATTTTTTTAAAACGCTTTTTCACTCTGATTTAAGGGATAGAATTTCTACTTTTAAAACATCTTTAAAAGAAAGCGACAAGGATATTTTGGAGAATCGTATTATGTCGGATGACCCGGACACTTTGCAGGATATTGCAGACCGCTTTGGTATTTCGCGAGAAGCTGTACGGCAAGCTGAAAACAGGCTTTTTGGCAGGTTAAAAAGTTTTTTAAAAAAAGAATATCCGGATATGGTTAAAACAGAATAAAGGCACAAAAGTTCAAAAAATTAAAAGAAGAATTGGACGCTGATTGTTATACTATTACACTGTAAAAACTTGTTTTTTGAAGAAGTTTTTTTGATGGTTCTCCAGGGCGGAAGCCCTACTTGGTTGCGGCAGCTTGCCGCTTTATGATTTTTTATGACAATAATATTTATCAGCGTAAATCATAACTATCACAATAAATCTGTGTCTAAAAGAAAAAAACAAAGCGGATGACTCAAAAATATGTTATAGGGATTGACCTTGGCGGAACCTTTATAAAAGGGGGAGTAGTTTCTAAAGAGGGTGAGATAGTTTTTCGTGCCAGGAAAGAATCTGGAGCGAAAGAAGGACCTTTGCAGCCAGTAGCGAATATGCTTGAGGTGGTTGAGCAGTTATCACAAAAGATTGGAAAAGACCCCGAAGCAATAGGTTTTGGAATTCCCGGAGCCATTTTTGTTGAAAAAGGTATTGTCACTAAATCTCCTCACTTCCCCCATTGGATAGATTTTGACTTACAAACTTCGCTTAAAGAAAAAACATCTATTCCCTTTGTTATTGATAATGACGCTAACGCCGCGGCCTTGGGTGAGGGATGGGTAGGATCCGGAAAAGGTTATAAGCATTTCTGTTGCATGACTCTTGGAACCGGCATTGGCGGTGGTATCGTCTTAAACGGATCTATCTGGAAGGGAATGACCGGCATGGCAGGAGAGGTAGGGCACATTACAGTAGAACCGGAAGGCTGGCCGTGTCCATGTGGCGGCAAAGGTTGTTTGGAAAGATACTCTTCCGCGACTGGAATTGTAAAAATGGCGCGGGAAAAACTTGATAATGGAGATAATTCTAAACGATTAAGGGAATTAGTCAATAACAATCCGGATAAAATAACGGCTGAACTGTTATATGATCTGGCTAAAGAAGGAGATCATCTTTCAAAAACCATTTTTAAAGAAATGGGGAAATATTTAGGAATAGGTTTTGCTGATTTAATTAATATTTTAAATTTAGAGTTAATTATTATAGGCGGAGGAGTGCTTCCGGCATGGGAGTTCTTTATTGATGAAGCTGTTTCTCAAATGAAAATGAGAACCTATAAAATTCCGGGTGAAAGGGTTCAGATAGTAAAAGCCAAATGCGGAAATGACGCCGGTCTTTTAGGAGCGGCCTGTATGGCGTGGAATATAGAAAATAGTGATTAGTTGTTTGTTGTTAGTCATCGGTGATTTTGCGTAGATGCCATGT
>CBDUII010000404.1:0-2526 GCA_965367285.1 uncultured bacterium | reverse complement strand
TTTTTTCAAGCAGCATTTTAATTACAAAAAAGGGATGTTTCCTCAAGCCGAATATTTCTCCGATAGAGTTATTTCCCTCCCCCTCTATCCTAAAATGACCGATGAAGATGTTTCAAGGGTTATTGAAACGGTCCTTGATGTAATGCATTCTTTCCGGCAATAGCAAATAAGCCCGCGAAATACACGAAAAGATAAATTTATTTCGCGTATTTTAGTGTGTTTCGTGGGCAACAATAAGCTGTGTCTATTTTTTTAGCCGCTGTAGTTTTATCCTTTTTTAGGCACTGTTTGGTTGTCGATTTTTACAGTGCCTTATGCATCGTACAGCGGCTTATGCACCGCTTAGTTCGTCTCAGACGTTAAGTTCTTTCCAAAAGTATCCGATATAGTAAGTATGCGTAAAATTATATTTTGTTTACTTTTACTGATCGTTATGCCTGTATCAGCTTACGCGCGAGAGCCAGCCAATAACGAAAAAACAAAAACGACTGAAGAAGAACAGGTTGAAACTGTTGAGTCTCCAATAGAAGCACAGGGTTTCATTAATTACGGATTTCTTGACATTTCCATTGGATACAGGATTACAAAAGATGAAAAGCATCTTGTTTACAAAATAAAAAATAATACCGGTAAAAGTATTGATACAATTTTTGGTCAGATATACCAAATTGAAAAGGATGAAATGGGAAGGGTCGTAAAAAATATTTTAGCTAATAATCCTAACGCAAGCGGGATACTAATATCAAAATATCCGCACAAACCATCCGCGTTAGGAACGTGGAGGTTCACTTTAGAACAAAAATCTTCTACGCAGAACGTTCAATATCTGTTGAGAGTTAATAATCGATCAATATTTTATGCCCCTTTTGAAATCAGGGAATCCCGGGTAATTAAAGCAGTGAAAGAAGAAAAAGAAGACACCCCGCCTGACCAGTTATAAGCCTGAACAGCTTCTTTGACGGGACAAAAAGTCCCATCGAGACATCGTCCCTTTACGGGATGAAAACAGGATAAATTAATTATCAACAGTCAATTAACAATGATCAGTTTCAACTATGATTTTTTGGTTTTTTTTATAGCCTCTGGAAGTACCCATATGTTTTGCTTTGTCTTGCTAACCGCTGAGGGCTGACAACTGAAAGCTTACTATTATCCTGCTGTAAAATAATATACTCTCCAAAAAAGCTCCAATTTTTCCCGATATTAAAATTTACAAATTTGCTCAAAGACTGTTTATTAGGTATATTGAATTAAATGAAATAACAAAATTATTGTCCAGAGTATATTAAGTAACGACTATGCAATATGAAGCTGTAATCGGTTTGGAGGTTCATGCGCAACTAAAAACCAGATCGAAAATATTTTGTTCCTGTAGCACTCAATTCGGTGCAGAACCGAACCAGAACACCTGCCCTATTTGCCTTGGCATGCCGGGCGTGCTGCCGGTATTAAATCGAGAAGTGGTAGCCTTCGCAATTAAGATGGGGATTGCTACAGATTGTACTATAGCTTCCTTTTGTCGCTTTGCCAGAAAAAATTATTTTTATCCTGACCTTCCCAAAGGATATCAGATTTCACAATATGAACTCCCATTATGCCAAAATGGAAACGTAACTATTAATTTAAACGGAAACACACAACAAATAGGTATAACAAGAATCCATATGGAAGAAGACGCCGGAAAATTGATTCATGGCGAAAACCTCGGACAACCTGACAGCAGCTACATAGATTTTAACCGTACCGGCATTCCCCTGATCGAAATTGTCAGCGAGCCTGATATAAGATCACCGGAAGAAGCCAGAGAATACCTTCTCAAGTTAAAAGCGATCCTTGAATATCTTGATATTTGCGATTGCAATATGGAGGAGGGGAGCCTCCGGTGCGACGCTAATATTTCTCTCCGGCCTGAAGGAGAAGAAAAACTTGGAACCAAGACTGAATTGAAAAATATGAACTCATTCAGGAATGTTCAGAGGGCTATTGAATACGAGATTAAGCGGCAGACCCATGTTTTAGATGATTGTGAAAAGGTGATTCAGCAAACCCGGCTCTGGGACATTGACAAAAATGAAACCGTTTCCATGCGCACTAAAGAAGAAGCTCATGATTACATGTATTTCCCTGATCCGGATTTAGTGCCTATTGTTGTAAATGATGAATGGATAGAAAAAATCAGGAAAGATATTCCTGAACTGCCGGATGAAAAAAAAATACGATTTATAAAGCAGTATAAAATTCCTGAATACGATGCCGGTGTGTTAATATCCAGTCGTTCATTGGCAGATTATTATGAAAAATGTGTGGAGTTTTTTCCTCAACCCAAAACAGTTTCTAACTGGATCATGGGAGATATCCTGAGAGTATTAAAGACAGATAATAAAGATATATCTGATTGTCCTGTTACCCCAAAACATTTGACTGATATGCTTAAAATGATTGAGGATAAAACTATCAGCGGGAAAATAGCAAAAACAGTTATTGAGTAGATGTATGCATCCGGCCCATCACCGCCAGAAATTGTCA
>CBDUII010000403.1:0-2540 GCA_965367285.1 uncultured bacterium | reverse complement strand
TGATAAAGTTGTTTTAGATACCCCGATGCTCTGCGTCGGGGAGTATGTCATTTCCTGTCAAAAGATTTATTTTGGTCGCGGCGAAGCTGGACTGTGTACTCTGCGTATTTGTGGTCAATTCATTTTGGTTGAGTCTTATCCGCTCTGTGTTTTTGCTTTATAATCTCATAAAACAAAATAGCGGCTGCACAGGAGACATTTAAAGAGTTTATATGGCCTGACTGAGGGATAGAAATAACCTCGTCGCAATTTTTTTCTATTAAAGGACGAAATCCTTTTCCTTCACCTCCTAACACAAGGGCAACCGGCCTTTTAAAATCAAAGGTGAAGCAAAAGTTTGATGAACCTTCCTTTGCGCCGATTATCCAGAACCCACTTTTTTTTAAAAGGTGGATGGTGTTCAGAGAATTGGACACCCTGCTGATCGGCATATATTCCACTGCTCCGGCAGAACTCTTTGAAACTACCGGCGTCAAATCCGCTGCCCGGTTTTTTGGAATAATTACTCCACTAATGCCGAGAATTTCTGCAGACCGGATAATGGAACCAAGGTTTCTGGGGTCCTGTATATGATCGAGGAGAACCAGGGCAGGATTTGGCTCTTTTTTAAGAGAGAAATTTATCATTTCTTCAACAGAGATCAGTTCCTTATTTGAAATGATCCCTGCTACTCCCTGGTGCTTATCCCCTGGACAAATTTGCTGGAATGTTTTTAAATCGACATATTTAAATTTAATTCCCTGAATTTTTGCCAGGTCTATTATTTTTTCAATCTCTTTGCCTTTTCTTCTGTTTGATATAAAAATTTTTAGAATACGGCGCTGCCGGGATTTTAGCGCTTCTAATAATGGATTGATTCCGTAAATGATGTTTGATTTTTGATTATGAGGCATGAAAAATTGAAATATAGTTTGAAAATTTGCTCACGGATTCACACGGATTTTTATATCTCGTTCCCAGGTAGGAGATCAAAAAAAAATTTGGTCCCGCTTCGCAGGATAATTCAGAAAAACAGAAAACCAGAACTCAGAAATTCAGCCCCTTGAAAAAACTAACGGGCAGAAACAGCCAGACGAAACCCGTTAACGTTGTCCTGACCAGTAGGTATGTTCCCGTACCGACCCGCAGCACGCAGGCTACTCGGGCTATTGCTCCACGAAACCACCACGCAGAACGCGATATTTACCACTATTAGGACCGCTCGGATTACTTCTGGGACTGTTTTTGTAGTATTTGTCATCATACCAATCAGACACCCATTCCCAGACATTACCCGACATATCATATAACCCAAGGCTGTTCGGCTTATACCGCTTTACAGGAGAAGTCTCTTTAGAACCCATCATCCTGGTTCTTTTTTTTCCAATCATATTTGCAATTTACGTCACATAAATTGGCATACCGTTGTAAATCATTTTCATTGGAAAAGCCGCCGCCATATCTTACCTTTTTTCCTCTTTCCCGCGCCGCGTATTCCCACTCCGCCTCTGTGGGAAGCCTGTATCTCTTGCCGGTCTTTCTATTTAATTTTCCGATAAATTCCTGTATATCATTATAGGAGACAATCTCTACAGGATAGTCGTCGCCAGACTTAAAATATGCCGGATTGTTCCCCATGATCTCCTTCCATTCTCCCTGTGTTACTTCATGTTCTCCTACGTAAAAATCATCCACACACACCTCATGCACCGGTTTTTCGTCCGAGCCTCCTTCTCCAAAGGTATCTCCCATATCAAAACAGCCCCCTTTAATAAAGACCATACCTTCGGTTGTAGAGGGTAAGGGCAATATCTTTGTCCTTTCTTCCAGTTCTTTTAATTGTAATTCTTCCGTCTGAATTTTAGCCAGAAGCTCTATCTCTTTCTGTTTATTTAAATTTTCTCTTTCCTTTCTTTTCCTTTTTGCCTGTATTTCAGCTAATTTCTTTTTTAGATCACTCAGCCCTGGATATTCAACAGATTCTTCGGTTTGAGGAATTGCTGTGGATTCCAGGCGCGACGCACCTTCAGGGTACGTCGCGCTTTCCAGCGCTGCCGTGCGGATAAATATAAAATCTCCGCCGTCATGACCGGCCTTGCGGATATCCGCGTATTCAGGAGTTTGATCAGAGTTAAGCATAACAGGACGTCGAATTTTAGAGAATAATTCGGTGCCGTCCATCACCCCGGTGTTTTCTCGCAAGGCTTCAATAAAGGCGGAAGCAAATACGGAATGATTGCCCTTGCCGCCGCTGTCGGATACCGGTTCCAGACCTCCGGAAGCTAATACCAAACGCGCTTTTTTCCTGAACATAAGAGTGATGTAATCCGGCGTTTTCTTTTTTATAGAAATGCCTCTTGCAAGTTTGCCGGAATAACAGCTATCCGCTACCACCAATACATGCTTCGCGAGCATGGCCTTCAGTTTGCTTGTGATGGAGCTATTGGATACCCAGTTAATATCATCTTCTGTGGTGGCGTCCACGGGAAGCCAGTACCCCGCGTCCCCGGCTTCATCAAGCCAGCCATGACCCGCGTAATAAATAAGCAAATTGTCTTTCC
>CBDUII010000402.1:0-2560 GCA_965367285.1 uncultured bacterium | reverse complement strand
TGTTTTATTTGAATTTGGTTTTTGTAGTTTGGAGTTTTGTTTCGGTCATTTGGTTGTTATGTGGTTTCAATTTTTTAAATTATCGGAGGTGAGATGAAGCTTAATTCATTTAATAAAGGTATACTAATTTTAGTTGGATCCTATGTAACGCTAATTGGATTATTTGGAGCAGAGACATTATTTGGAATTGTTGAGGTCGGTTGGAATAAGGCGCTAATATGGCAATTGTGGGATAAGTCTTCCAGCCATATTTTACCAGCCATGGTTCAATACATGTATATGTTTTTTATTTTTATAGGGGTTGTTTTATATTATACCTCAAGCGCGGAGAAAATCGATGAAACTCTGCAGCCAATGAAAAATTTTTTATTTAACCCGGAGAAAAAAAAGAGTATTAAAATGGGACAATATACCATGTACACAGTGCTCCCTGTTTTATTAGCCTTTGTCGGGTATAATCAGATGACCCCTAAATTCCCCGAACCTATCGCGTTGCGGGTTATCCATCCAGCCCCTCCCACATCAATCAAAATATTTGGAGAAACCCATAACCTGGTTTCATTGGAAAACCCATACAGACAATACGAAAAGTCAGATCCGGAAGAATTTAAACAATTAGTCAGAGAAGGGGGATTTATCTACTTCAAAAATTGTTTTTTCTGCCATGGCGATTTTTTGGATGGCCGGGGTATGACGGCCCCTAAATTAAACCCTATTCCCGCAAACTTTCAGGATGTAGGAACAATAGCCATGCTTCAGGAGGCATTCTTATTCTGGCGTATTGGTACCGGGGGACCGGGATTGCCTGATGAAAGCTGGCCGTGGCAGTCTGCAATGCCGATCTGGCAAAATATACTGACTCAAAGGGAAGTCTGGAAGGTAATACTGTTTTTGTATGATTATACTCCGGCCAATATTGTGCCAAGAACTTTTTCATAATTGTAAAATAACGAGCAGAAGGCTCGCTATTTTAGTTAATGTTTTGTTTCAAAAGACGAAACAAAACAAAAATTAAATTTTGGAGATTTTATATGAAGTGGAAAAGGTTTAAATTTCTTCTGATCTTATTACTATTACCATTTATTATGGGCCAGTTAGAGGGTGAAAAAACAGCAGCCCCTGCTGAAAGAACTATGCCCCCGGGAGACGCGAAAAACGGAAAGATCGTTTATGAAAAACGGTGTGTCTGGTGCCATGGATGGGCGGGCGCCGGGGACGGCCCGGCCGCTGATTTCTTAAGACCAAGGCCGAGGGATTTTACCGGAGGTAAATTTAAGATCCGTACAACACTGAGCGGAAAGCTGCCTACCGACAGAAACCTGTTTAACGCAATTTCCAACGGCTTGCACGGAACAGGAATGCCGGCGTGGCGCGGCGTAATTTCAGATCAGGAAATTTCAGACGCGGCCCAGTATATTAAAACCTTTTCCAAGAAATTCGCGAGATGGGTAAAGAAGGGAAAACCACTGCCGGAAATAGAAGTTGGTCCTGAAATTCCCTCCTCTCCCGAAAGTATAGAGAAGGGAAAGGAGATATATTTAAAGCTGGAATGTTGGAAATGCCATGGCAAGAGCGGCAAGGCAAGCGGCCCGTCAATGCCCGGGCTGCAGGATGATTGGAAATTCCCCATTCGGCCCGCGGATTTTACGAAACCATGGAACTTTAGAGGCGGAAGCAGGAAAATTGATATTTATAGAAGGTTCAATACAGGCGTCATGGGAACACCGATGCCTTCTTTCAAGGACCAGCTTGATAATGAAAAATCCTGGCATCTGGTGAATTTTATTCAATCTTTAAGCCCCTCTGCAGAAAGACCCGCGATAGAAGAAGTTGTAAGGGCTGTTGAAGTAGAAGGGGATATCCCTATGGATTTTGAAGACCCTAAATGGCAAACCGCGAAAAAATATTTTTTCCCTCTTCTCGGTCAGTATCAAATAGAACCGCGTCAATTCTGGACAACTATCCATGATATTAATATGAAGGCCCTTCACAATGGTGTAGATGTAGCCTTTTATTTTGAATGGGATGATCCCTCAAAAAGCCCTTTAGAGCCCAACAAGGTATATCCTCTCCAGTATAGAGATGCTTTTTATCTGCAGCTTCCGTTGAAAATGCCGAAAGATCCCACAAGAAAGCCCTACTTTGTCGGTGGTGATAGAAAGAGACCCGCCGGTGTATGGTTCTGGGAATCTGAAGGCATGAAAACGGTTTTGCTGAAAGCAAAAGGATTATTCAAAACAAAAGTAGTTGATGGAGCGACCCCGATTGAAACAAAAGTTGCCTATGACGACGGGCGCTGGAGAGTTATAATGAAGAGAAAAATGCAAACCGGAAATAAAAATGAACTTCAATTAGAAATCGGTAAGTTTTTGCCTATCTCGTTCCATGTTCAGGATGGGTCAGATGGCGACTTTGGCACAAAAAGAAATGTGTCCACCTGGTACTGGTTGATATTAGAGCCTCAAATTCCGCCAACAAGGTACGCTGTTGCCGGGATTGTTTTTGTTTTAGTCCTTGGTTTGGAATTTGTTTGGATAAGGAAACAAAACAATAGTTAATG
>CBDUII010000401.1:0-2568 GCA_965367285.1 uncultured bacterium | reverse complement strand
AGTATAATGGCCTGAGTGCAATATCGGGGTTGACTAATATTTTTTATAATATAAAATTAATAGCATACTATGCATTGGTTTGATATTAGTGTTATAGTTTTACTGATAGCATCAACAGTTTACAGCCTCATTCGAGGACTGATAAGGGAGCTGTTTTCGCTTGCCTCAATTATTTTCGCTTTTATCCTCGCCCATAGATATTATTCTTTTATTTCCACTCAGATTTCAGATTTTGTTTCAAATAAAGTAGCAGCCGATTTGTTAAGTTTCGGGTTTATATTTATCTTTTCCGCGCTCATTATAAGCCAAATTGGAAAATTAGTCCGAAAGCTGTTATATGAAACTAAAACTCTTACCGTTACCGACCGCCTGGGCGGCAGTCTCCTGGGATTGATTAAGGGAATATTAATTATTACGGTGATTATGATTCCTATTAGCCTTATCCCTTATGCCAAAAAAGAAATCCTTGCAAAGGCAAAATCAGCTCCTTACATCTTGAATATTTCACGTGAACTATCGAAAGTCTCTTTTTCTGATAAAAGTATTCTGGAAAATGTGCAAAGTAAGATCATGAAAGACATGAAAAATAAGTTTATGAAAAACATGCAAGATAAGTTTAATTTGCCGGATGTAAAGGATAAGATAAAAGCTGGCCTGGATACAATAACGAGAAGTTTTAAAGACAGGGAGAAAGACGGAGATAAAAAAAGCCGCGTCAGCAAAAGCAATAAAGAAAGTTCTAAAAAACACGATAAAAACAACGGCGAAATTTCCGAAAACATTTCAGAAGAAGCCAGAAAAAATCTGGATACATTAATCGATAAGAATTTATGAATGTCATAGAAACGGAAGATCTTTCCAAAATATTTGTCCCGGGACTTGGTTTTAAAAAAGTGACGGCCCTTGAAAAAGTTAATTTGTCAATTAAAAAAGGGGAAATATTCGGATATATAGGGCCAAACGGAGCGGGGAAAACGACCACTCTGAAAATATTGATGGGATTGATTTTTCCTACCAGCGGCAAAGCAACTATTTTTGGCAAGGATATTAGGAATATTAAAGTAAAAGAGAAAATAGGATTTTTACCGGAAGAGCCTTATTTTTATCATTATCTGACTGCTGAGGAGTTTTTGCTGTTTTATGGAAAACTCTTTGGATATGACAGGTTCTATTTATCAAAAAAAATAGATGAACTGCTAACCCTTGTAGAATTGCAACATAAAAAAAATAGCCAGCTGAGACATTTTTCAAAAGGAATGCTTCAAAGAATAGGCATTGCCCAGGCATTAATAAATGATCCGGAACTTGTAGTACTGGACGAACCGATGTCCGGCCTCGACCCTGCCGGACGTACCAGGATGAGAGATATTATTTTGCATTTGCGTGAACAAGAGAAGACTGTTCTTTTTTCATCACATATCCTGTCTGACGTAGAAATGATCTGCAACAGAATTGGCATCATTACTAAAGGAAAATTACGAGAAACAGGTACTGTGGATTCTTTGTTACAGAAAGATATGAAGAAAATCGAAATTGTCGCCGTTAATTTAAGTTCCGAGGAGATTCAACGTATCGAAAAAATAGCAAATAAAACAGTAGCTTTTGAAAGAGAAATAATGATTATTGTTTCAGGTGAAAAAGAAAGGGATGATATCCTTGAAATCATAACAGCAAAGAGTGGCAGGCTGCAATCTGTTGAGAACCGACGAGAAACGCTGGAAGACCTCTTTATGAGAAAGTATGGCTAAAATTATTACCATTGCGGTCAATACATTTCGAGAAGCTATTCGAGATAAAATCCTTTATAGCCTCCTTATTTTCGCGCTCCTTATGATAGGCAGTTCTGTTTTCATTAGCATGCTTTCTGTTGGAGACCAGATTAAAATCATTAAAGATATGGGTCTTTCAATGATTTCAATATTTGGCACTTTGATTGCTATTTTTGTCGGAATAGGTCTGGTCTATAAGGAAATTGAAAAACGAACAATATATACCATTATTGCCAAACCTATTGGGAGACACCATTTTTTAATAGGGAAATATTGCGGGCTGATTCTGACATTGCTGGTTGAAATTGCTATTATGGCAGCCGGTTTTTTACTGCTCCTGCTTTTTTATCCGGGATCATTCGATCCGGCGCTCTTTAAAGCTATTTATCTTATCTTTATAGAATTGATGCTGGTAACAGCGGTAGCGCTTCTATTTTCTTCCTTTTCAACACCTATCCTGAGCGGGATTTTCACTCTTTTGTTTTTCGTGATCGGTCATCTAACCTACGATTTGAAAATTTTAGTGGCAGAAAGCAAAATAAAAAGCTTAGTCTATTTTTCAAATTTTTTGTACTACGCACTCCCCAACCTTGAGAATTTTAATATTAAAAGCAAGGTGGTTCATCATCTACCCGTGGGTTGGGATGATATGTTTTGGATAACCATTTATGGGTTGTTTTATATACTACTCCTCTTGATCCTGTCTATAATTATTTTCCAGCGCATAGTTTTCTAATAGCCTTTGATATCTGCTACTCGTACACAAAGACAGCAGTTACCTACTCGCCATTATCCCACC
>CBDUII010000400.1:0-2583 GCA_965367285.1 uncultured bacterium | reverse complement strand
TTATGAGGACTTTTCTATTGAGTTAAAGGGAGGACATTATCATAGAGTTACGACATTGCTAAATTTTTAAATTGACTTCCGGTATCGAAAAGCTTAGCATTGATCTCCGCATTGATTTCAACTTATTGATTTTATGTAAATTATACAGCTTACAAGTCTGTAACGAGAAAAAACAAAATGAAAATCAAATTACTGATTGCTGAAGACCATCCGATTTTTCGAGAGGGCTTAATAAATGCTATCCAAAAACAAGATACATACGAAATAGTTGCAGAAACAGGGGACGGCCTAAAAGCTTTCAATTTAATAAAAAAAGAAAAGCCGGATATCGCGCTGCTGGATATATCCATGCCGAATATGAACGGCCTCGAAATAGCGCGGAAAATTCAAAAAGAAAATCTTAAGGTTAAGTGTATTTTTCTTACCATGCACAAGGAGCGGGATTTTTTAAACAGCGCAATTGAAGCGTGCGTAATGGGATACGTGTTAAAGGATGAAGCGTCGCAAAATTTGTTGGATGCTTTGAAAATAGTCTCGGAAGGCAAACGTTACATCAGCCCGCTTGTTTCAGAACACCTGTTGGAAAAAAATGAAACAGCGAAATCCCTTAAAGACCTTACTTCCTCTGAAAAGCGCGACCTTAAATTAATCGCGAAAAATAAAACAAGTAAAGAAATAGCAGATGAATTATGTATAAGCTATAGAACCGTTCAAACCCATCGTACAAATATCTGTGCGAAACTCAACCTTAGCGGCATGAATACGCTACTCCAGTTCGCTATTGAAAATAAATCATTTCTTGAATAGAACTTGTTCCCATACCCTGCGTCAAAAAACAGAAGACAGTAGGCAGTAAACAGAGCGGGCAGAAGGCAATTTACAGTTATCAATTAGCAAATGACATACTCCCCGACGCAGAGCATCGGGGTATCTAAAACAACTTTATCAACTTTTTCGACGTAGAACGTCGGGGAATTAAACCCACTGTGTGGGATTAACCACTTAAGACACTGATTCAATATGATTAAAAAAACTAAATCATAAAAAATCTGTGTAAAAAAATACTGCGACTTCAACCGCTTTAAACCTTTCCTGACTTTTAATTATCAACAACATCTTCCTCATGATTTTTTAGCCAATTCCTTGAAATTAAAATTCTTTCACTTTAAAATGCAAAACTAATTTAACGGGGGTAAAAAGACAAACGGTCAATCTTCATCCAAAAAATGATAAACCAGATCATCACGGCAAAAATAATGAGCATGGAATTAAAGAAATACCATGATTTCATTGAAAATGCTGAAGAGACGGATAGCTTCCAGACGCTTTTAACAAAGGGCTGTCTCAAAATCAATTATTTTCCTTTTATTAAAAAGGGCTGTAACCCGAACACACTCGGAGAACTGAATGAAAAAGCCTTTATCTTTTCGTGCCGCCATTTTGCCGCTCAGTACAAAGTATCACCTGACGTCCTTGTTGATAAACAATGGCATGTTTTGAGGCATATCACTCAGCGAAATCAAATTACCCACAGGTTGATGAATATCATTGCTCATTTCCAGGAGAAATTCCTTTTAACAGGGGAGCAGCACAACCTCCGACACTTGCCTTATAAAAAAATTATTGATGAATATTCACTGCAGTTCCCGAAGTGTTATATTGATCCGTCGGTTATCAGCCGCATCATTCGGCATAAAACTGTATTTTTTAACGGCAGCAGAAACATTTTGCTCGCCGAACTCCTACCCAAAAAATCTTACCTTTTAGGATTGAAAATCAGCCGCCTGACGGCGCCATCACGCTCCAGTTTTTCCGACATAGAATTGCGGAAAGAACTTTATCGCAGGTTTCACATTAACGTGTCGGAGCGTTATGTTTCCTGTTGTCGTAATCTGATGAATATCCAATCGAAGAAATTGAGAAAAAAAAAGAGGTTTCTCTGTCCAACTGGGGATTCAACCGTAAACGGCTTTTTGCGGATGGTATTTTATCTAAACTGCCAAACACCCCGGGCGTCTATGTGTTCAGCGTAACAAAAAATATTCATACATATTCCGAAGACCAGTCCGGGATTGTTTATATCGGCTCAACTAAAAATCTAAAAAAAAGGCTTGCCGCTTATTTTAATGGATTTGGGCACACTGATACTATTAAGCGGTTTATTAAAAAACATCCTTTAAAGTTTTGCTATTGTAATACAGCGGACTTTAAGGCAGTGGAGGCGCGGCTGATCCACTATTTTAAGGAAAATATGGGAGAACTGCCGCTTCTCAATAAACTAAAACCACGCATTATTTGAAAATAAAGACTTTAAAATCCAAGAGACTTCTTTATAAGAAACAAAATTGCCGGTCAGCTTAAACTCGTCTGAGCCATCAAAAAAAGAAAGACTCTAAATGTTTTCAATGCGTGACCAAGCCTTTTGTCACGAAGGCGCAAATTTCTGACCTGTAACAAAAAGCCATCCGAACCAGGATTCACAAAACCTCCATTTCTATTATTCCTCAAGGAATACAACAGGCCACAATATAATGACATACTCCCCGACGCAGAGCATCGGGGTATCTAAAACAACTTTATCAA
>CBDUII010000399.1:0-2597 GCA_965367285.1 uncultured bacterium | reverse complement strand
GCTTATCGCCTACAAACTGCCACCCCGGTCTCCTTATTTTAGGATCTTTACTGTTTGCATAGGCTTTATCCATAATGCGGACAGGGGCCTGGATTCCGGTGGTGCCGAGTTTTCTGAGCAGTTCATGGCCTGTCATTCCATTTTTCTTTGCCATCCATTCGATCGAGTCATAGGCTACCCTGCTCTTTCTGCTGAATCTGGCGCTTTCTTCAAAGACCTGGTTGGAATCTTTCCAATCAAATCCCGGGAATCCCATTTTTTTGGCTATTTGCGCCGCAATCCACCAATCAGGCTTTGCGTCACCCGGAGCATCATAGAACTTGGAGTAAAGCCGGCACCGGCGTTCTCCATTAGCCCGCGCGAAATCCACCTCGCCCCATGTCGCGGCAGGTAAAACAATATCCGCGTATTTAACTCCAATTGGATCACGCAGATAGATATCCGTAACAGCAACAACCATACCGCCGCTGTCCACCCGCTTTTTCAATATGGAAATGATTTCACTCTTCACAAAACTCTTAACCTGGTAGGGATTCATGCGGGTCTGGCGGTTAAAGGCATTTCCTATTCCTCCCTGGGAACCGGCCATCGCGCTTACCCACGTGGTGCCAACCACATTGGCAAACCGTATATGCCCGGAAACAAGCCACCGGTCAAGATCAATAGGTTTCTTTCTCCTGCCTTCGTTCTTTTCCGGACCTTTTGTTCTTATATACTTTCCGCCGCTTCTGCCGCCGCGCTGGTGGCCGCCTAACCGGCCGATCATTCGTCCCGGTCTTCCGCCGGTTCCGGTAATAATAGCGAGATTAGCGAGAGAAACAGTATTCCCGTAATTATTTGACCAGTAGTTCCCTTTTTCAAGGGCAATGGATACCTTGGTGGGTTCCCCCCCCTTTTGCGACATCATTTCCGCGGCTTTTTTGATCTTCGCGGCAGGAACCCCGGTAATTTTTGCGGCTGTATTCAGGTCGGATTCCTTCTGGTTAAACAGCCATGTTTTAAAACTTCCCTTGCCGTTATCATAGCCGCTGGTCTCAAATTTACCCCAGGTAGTTCGCCACTGCCATGGAGAATTACGCGTTCCCTGTCCAAATCCGGAATCCGTTTCCCATTTATTATTCGTCCATTTTTTGATCCACTTCTTATCCTCCCCGCCCATCTCAATAATTTGCCGGGTGATAGCCATCTGAAGCGGAGTATCCGTTCCCGGGATTAACTGCAGGAAGAGTCCGCCGTTTGCTTCGGCAAAAGCCGCGCCTGCTGTTTTTCTCGGCATAACCATAATTACCTTCAGTTTTCTCTTTTTATCTTTTATCGCGGGCAATATCCATTCGTTCCAGAGGATGGTTTTTGTCTCAAACGGGTCTGTACCGGAAATAAATAAGGTATCCGCGTGAGCATAATCCCAGTACGCGGGCGCGAATTTAGCGTACCCGGCATCCCGCAATCCTATCGCGTCTCCCCCGGGACCCGGCTGATCGTGCGGTGCAAATGCCGCGGTAGCGATATGCCGTAATGCCAGCTTGGTCAGGGCGTAAGTATTTTCCCAGTACTGGTAAGAATACTGTTTCTGCGCCCAGGCATTCACGCCATGTTTATCAATGACATATTTGCTTAACTCGGCATGAATGTCCGTGGCAAAATCCCAGCTTACCGGCATCAACGAGTCAAAAATCCTAATCATCGGCCTTTGCAGTCTGTCCCTCGTAGGAGTAGACGGGTTATAGGGTTTTTGAGCAATACAGCCGCCTCTTATGCTGTGATCTCCTTTCAGGTTCACAGCCTCGGTTTCAGCATCAGCTATGATTATTATATTATGAGGCTTGCCGTTTGCCATAACCACATTGTGATTATTCGGTCCATACCAGACAGCTCCTGATTCGCCGAGGGGCTCCAGCGGAAAATCTACAAGTAAGGCATTATCTTTAGCTTTTGGCCCTCCGTCTTTACTACCAAGTGGCCATCTATAAACTTTATATCCGCAAGCGACTGAACAATAGTCACAGCATGTCGTAAATACCTCCGCGTTTGGCGGCGGTATCGGTACTTTATCTTGTGGAAGATAATATTGTGTCATAAATCACACCTCCTTTTTTATTTTTTAAACATTAAATTATCATAACGTCCGTAAATTAAACCCATCATGCTAACCGCGTAAACATCGTTTCCTTTAACCTCAAGCAAAACCTGCCCAAGGCTTTCCGTGGCATGGCCGCTGATAATTATTCCGTGCCTTGTTAAGTCAAAGGTGCTCTGATGATACGGACACGGGCCTACTGCTTTATCGGCCGCATGAAAACCTCCCTCCAGCATTTTGCCTCCCATATGAGTACAGAAATTATTGAAGGCCACTATATCCTTTTTGGGGCCTACTCCGCCTCCTGCTTCTGTGCCTAATTTCACAACAAAGCTGTCGGAGAATTTTTTGCTGTCCGGATACTTAAACTCAACAGGTTTTCCTGACTTCAGGCTGCTCAATGTAGCTATTTTCTGCCTCGGGTAGCCGGTTGTTAAAGCTTCAACCTTTTTCGTTCCCATTCCCGGTATTCCTGTCAGAATAACCGTTGCTGTGGCAACACCACTGGTAAGAAGAAACT
>CBDUII010000398.1:0-2616 GCA_965367285.1 uncultured bacterium | reverse complement strand
ACATGATATAACTCAAGCAAACCGAACCGCCGTGATACGTGATCCGTATGTCCGGAGGTGTGGGAGGAGAAGAGTCGTGAGGCTCTTCCCTATCCCGATTATTATTGATGAGCATGAGTTGCCAAACATCAAAATGGAATTTGGAGGTATCCAAAAAGAAGTGTCAAGGGCGGAATCAAAAGGGAGTCATTAAGAAGCACAAAGAAGAATATACGGCATTAAACAAATAAAGTACCATTTTGTAAAATTCTGTACACTTATAGCTTTCTCCTTCTTAGGAATTCTCTGTAGTATAAGATTTATACTCTTCAGTTTCTTTTTTCTCCGGGTTGGTGAAAATACTTTCAGTATTTCCAAACTCCACAATAACCCCGTTATAAAAAAAAGCGGTTTTATCTGAAATGCGGGCCGCCTGCCGCATATTATGCGTTACGATTACTACCGTATAGTTTTTTTTCAAATCTATAATTAATTCTTCTATTTTAGCTGTTGCGGTAGGATCAAGAGCGGAACATGGTTCATCGAGAAGCAAAACTTCCGGCTCTACCGCTAAAGCGCGAGCGATACAAAGCCTTTGTTGCTGTCCGCCGGAAAGAGTTAACGCGTTATTTCTCAGCTTATCTTTGACCTCTTCCCAGAGGGCAGCTTTTTTTAGACTGGTTTCCACCATTTGATCCAGTTTCTGTTGATCACGCATTCCCAACAGTCTCGGCCCGTACGCTATATTATAACTGCTTTTATCATTGCTACAAAAATCGGCTTTTAGCTTATTTTCCACCATTTCTTTGCATTATTATTGTTAAAAAAACTTGATAATGTTATATTGCTATAGCATAATTGCATTTCAAGAAGGTATGTATGCTGGATATTAGAGATATTAGCAAAGTAGTTAAGGAATTGCGGAATAGATTAAATCTGAGCCAGGAAGAACTCGCGGCAAGGCTCAATGTTTCATTTGCTACAGTCAACCGCTGGGAAAATGAAAAGATAACACCACGGGGAAAGGCCAGAAAAGTTATACAGGAGTTGATTGAAGAATCCGGGCTTGATCAAAGTGATTTGGAAAATATTGAGAGTAGAGAAGACCTTTCCAATAAAAAATGGAGAAGAAAAGGTTCAAAAGAAGACATTCTTAGTGAAAAATCTATGGAACAGATGCTCTGGAGCGCAGCCTGTTCCATCCGCGGTGAAAAAGACGCCCCGAAGTTTAAGGATTATATCCTTCCTCTTGTTTTCATTAAGCGCCTGTCGGATGTTTTTGAAGATGAGGTTGCAAGGCTTTCTGAAACTTACGGGGATAAAGAAACCGCTTTAACGATTATTGAGGCCGATCATGGTTTGGTTCGATTCTATCTCCCTCCTGAAGCACGCTGGCCGATAGTCAGTGGACGTAAAAAGTTTGACTGGCTTAAAGGCCGTAAACCCAAGACCCTTGGTGAACAACTTACGATGACTTTGCGCGCTATCGTAAAAGAAAACAGCTCTCTAAGCGGCGTTATAGACATTGTTGATTACAACGAAACCCGTAACGGAGAGCGGGAAATTAGCGACGCGGCGCTTTCAGGCGTTATTGAATCCCTGTCTGACCCACGATACAGGCTTGGGCTTTACGATGTTGAGCCGGACTTTTTGGGACGTGCCTACGAGTATCTTCTGCGAAAGTTTGCGGAAGGTCAGGGCCAGAGCGCAGGGGAGTTTTTCACGCCAACAGAAGTCGGCTGGTTAATGGCTTATATCATGCGTCCCCGACAGGGGGAAGAGGCTTATGACTATGCCTGTGGTTCAGCCGGACTGCTTATTAAGTGCGAACTGGTTTTGCAGGAGCGAGAACTTAAAATCCAGAGACCACTTAAACTTTACGGGCAGGAATTAACAGGTTCCAGCTATGCCATTGCCCGCATGAATATGGTCATTCATGATATGGAAGGGGAGATAGTCCGTGGCAATTCCATGGTTAACCCGAAATTCAAAGAATCCGATTCCAGCCTGAAAAAGTTTGATATTGTTGTCGCCAATCCTATGTGGAACCAGCCGTTTGATCAAAACGTTTATGAAAACGATTCCTTTGATCGTTTTGATTCTCAAGGTGGGAACACCACAAGTAAAGCAGACTGGGCCTGGCTGCAGCATACAGTAGTTTCCTTAAACTCCCATGGCCGGGCCGCGGTGGTATTGGATACCGGCGCTGTCACACGGGGAAGCGGGAGCAAGCATGAAGACAGGGAAAAGGTTGTCAGGAAATGGTTCGTAGAAAATGACCTGATTGAGGGTGTGATTTTATTGCCTGATAATCTTTTTTACAATACTACTGCCGCAGGGATAATTATTGTATTTAACAAAGCCAAATCGAAAAATAGACTGGGTAAAATCGTTTTAGTCAATGCCAGTCAGGAGTTTAAGAAAGGGAGACCGAAAAACTATCTCCCAAATGAAAGTATCCATAAGATAGCCGATGCTTTTATTAAAGGTGAAAATGTTGAAAAGTTTGTAAAGATTATTTCGAATGAAGAAGCTGCCGGTAACGACTACAACCTTTCGCCTTCAAGATATGTAGATACGAGCGAAAAGGAAACATACCGGCCTATTCCTGAAATTCTGGAAGAGCTGAAAGGATTA
>CBDUII010000397.1:0-2617 GCA_965367285.1 uncultured bacterium | reverse complement strand
TAAATTAACCGGTTTTCCAAGAAGTATTTTGATAATAGACGTTTTAATCACACTGTTTTTCATTTCAAGCATAAGAATTTCTAAAAGGTTGTTTTTAGAAAGCGCTAAATGGAAAAAATCCCCGATGAAAAACAGTACTTTAATTTTAGGCGCTGGAAATACCGGGGAAACGATTTTGAGGGATATGATAAAAACCGGTTTCGCGGCTTATTACCCTGCAGGTATTTTAGATGATGATAGAAACAAAAGAGGCACATTTCTTCATGGAGTGAAAGTAATAGGCAGGTTAGATGATCTGCCTCAAATGATAAATAAATTTAGTATAAAAACTAGTATTGTTGCCATTGCTAGTTTGAATCAAAAAAACTTAAAGGAAATTGATATAGAGGCAAAGAAATCCAATATCCATGAGGTCAAGATCGTTACACGGATATATGACTTTCATCATCCTCAAATGAAATTAAAATCCCTCGAGGATATCAGTATAGAAGATTTGCTCGGACGTGAGACGGTTGAAATAGATTATGGCGCTATAGAAAATTTTTTAAAGGGAAAACGTATTCTGGTTACAGGGGCAGGAGGTTCTATTGGTTCGGAAATTGTAATTCAAATTTGCGCGTTTCAGCCGGAATTGGTTATTGTTTTCGAAATCGATGAAACAGATATATATCATTTGAGACTCAAATTACGAAAAACCTTTCCTGCCATGGAAAATAAGATTATTTTTGTGGTTGGGGATATCAGGGATGTCGAAAGAGTAAACGAAGTTTTTGACACGTATCAGCCTCAGATTGTTTTTCATGCGGCGGCTTATAAACATGTTCCAATGATGGAAGATAATTGCAGAGAAGCCACCAAGGTAAATATATTCGGCGCATATAATATAGCTTTAGCGGCTAAAAAAAATCGCATTAATAAATATATAATGATCTCTACAGATAAAGCAGTTAATCCAACCAGTATTATGGGCGCAACTAAAAGAATTGCGGAATATATTTGCAGCGCGTTTAATGATAATCATAAAAGCGCGTTTATATCAGTTCGGTTCGGTAACGTTCTCGGCAGCAGGGGAAGCGTGCTGCCATTATTTATGGATCAACTAAAAGAAGGCGGGCCGTTAACTGTGACTCATAAAGATATTGAAAGGTATTTCATGACGATCCCAGAAGCAGTATCGCTGGTTCTTCAAGCAAGTGTGATAGGGGAAGGCGGTGACACTTTAATATTGGATATGGGAGACCCTGTAAAAATTCTTAAACTTGCGGAAGAGTTAATCCAACTTCATGGATATAAACCTTACAAAGATGTGGATATTCAAATAATTGGATTGAGGCCTGGAGAAAAATTGCATGAGGAGATGCTGACCGCGGAAGAGGGCTCTTTTGTTACAAAACATAAAAAAGTATTTAAAGCACAAATAAGTGAAAAATATTCTTTGAAAGAAATAGAAAAAATTATTGATGAATTCAGGAAGGTTACTTATTCATCAAATGGAAGCGATAATGATGTAAAAGATATATTAAAAAGATATATTAAATGGTATCAGGATAGGGAGACAAGGGACAGAAGACAGATAACAGAGGATAGATAACAGAGGATAGAGGGCGGAGGACAGTAGACGGCAAGCGGCAGACAGTAGGCAGTCAAGGAATGCAACTCAGATTTTTAATGTCAACCACAGCAGGACACGAAAAACACGGAATTTTTAATAATAAATGAAACCGAAAATCTCCGTAATTATCGTAAATTGGAATGGGAAGCATCACCTCCAGGAGTGTTTAGATTCTCTTTCTAAACAAACATTTAAAGACTTTGAAACTATTTTAGTCGATAACGGCTCAACAGATGGTTCGGTTGAATTTACAAAACACAATTTCCCTGATATAAAATTAATAAAACTCAAACAAAATGAAGGGTTTTGTAAGGGTAACAACATTGGTTTTCAAAATGCCTCCGGTGAATTCGTTGCTCTGCTGAATAATGATACAAAAGCTGACAAATACTGGCTTCAGGAGCTATGCAGCGTAATAGAGCAGGACTTTCAAACAGGCATTTGTGCTTCCTGCATGGCTGACTACTTTAACCCGGAAATTATAGATACAGCCGGAGATGGTTATGATATTTGCGGTGTAGGTTTTAAAATTGGAAATGGACTGCTTGTATCGGATTATCAAAAGAAACGTTATGTTTTTGGGGCTTGTGCCGGCGCCGCCTTATATAGACGCTCCATGTTAGAAAAGATCGGTTTTTTTGATGAAGATTTTTTTGCTATGGGTGAAGATATCGATCTGAGTTTTCGTGCCAGGCTTGCAGGTTATAAATGTATCTATGTGCCTAAGGCTGTTGTCTATCATAAAGTTAACCAGACAATTGGAGCAGGCACTGATTTTCTGATTTATCATGCGCGCCGGAATGTAGAATATACCTATTTTAAGAATATGCCTGCTTTACTTCTACTGGCAACCCTCCCCTTTCATTTTCTTTATGAATTATTAACAGCATTTGAAGCTATGTTATCCGGTAAACTAAATATTTTTATAAAGTGCAAACTTGATTTTTTAAAAAATTTTGCTCAGTTATAAAAAAAAAAAAAACATATTAAAAAAAAAAGAACAAA
>CBDUII010000396.1:0-2634 GCA_965367285.1 uncultured bacterium | reverse complement strand
GGGCTTTTATCGCAATTTCAATACCGTCTCCGGTTCAAAACATGGTCTCAAATATTCAAGATAGATTTAAGCAAATCAAAGCGCCTGTACGGTGGGTAAAACCTTCAAATCTTCACCTGACTCTTAAGTTTCTTGGCAATATTTCTGAAGAACAGATTGAAGAGACGAAAAAATGTTTAACAGAAGCAGGCCGGGGGGTGAATTCCTTTACTTTAAAAACAACTGAAATCGGGGGTTTCCCAAATTTAAATTATCCTAAGGTTTTGTGGCTGGGATTTTCCGAACCGGACGGACAGCTTCATAAATTAGCAGAAAATATTGAGTTTCAACTGCAAAAAATAGGGTTTGAACCGGAAAGGCGAAAATTTACTCCGCACCTTACTATCGGCCGGATAAAATCAGCAAAAGGAAAAAAAGATATTATCCGCATGATTCGTGAAGAAAAAAATGTTTCCTGTGATGATATTTGTGTAACATGTTTTAAACTTATTAAAAGTGATTTAAAACCATCCGGCCCTGAGTATTCTGTTCTACAGACTTTTAATCTTGATAAAGCAGAGGTTTGTTTAAATTATAATGGCGTGAATTATTAAAAACGTTGAGGTTCAGTCTACAAGACTGAACCTTCATTTTAGTTAGATTCCCAATCAAGTTGGGAATGACAGGCAATAAGTGTCATTCCTGCGGAAGCGGAAATCTAAGTTCTATTTATAAGTTCTAATAAATTTTTAAAGGAGAAGTAAGATGGCCGTAAAAGAGGGAAAAGAGGGAAAAGAGGGAAAAGAAAAAGCATTGGATTTAGCATTTGCTCAAATCGAGAGGCAGTTTGGCAAGGGCTCCATTATGAAACTCGGCTCCGGAGCAATCGACAGGGATGTTTTGGTTATTCCAACAGGGTCCATCTGCCTTGATTCTGTTTTAGGAGTAGGGGGGATACCGCGAGGCAGGATTACAGAAATCTATGGCCCGGAATCTTCCGGCAAGACAACTCTGGCGCTTCATATCGTGGCTGAGGCCCAGAAACAAAAGGGTGTTGCCGCTTTTGTGGATGCCGAACATGCCCTTGACCCTGTTTACGCGAAAAAGCTGGGAGTTAATGCTGATGATCTGCTCATTTCACAGCCGGATACCGGCGAGCAGGCCCTGGAAATAGTGGAAGTGCTTGTAAGAAGTGGTGCCGTTGACGTAATTGTTGTTGATTCTGTCGCGGCTCTCGTCCCAAAAGCTGAACTGGAAGGAGAGATGGGAGCTTCTCACATGGGGCTGCAGGCAAGGCTAATGTCCCAGGCAATGAGGAAATTGACGGCAATCATCAGTAAATCCAGAACATCGCTAATCTTTATTAACCAGATCCGGATGAAAATCGGTGTTATGTTTGGAAATCCGGAAACCACTCCAGGTGGAAACGCGCTTAAATTTTACTGTTCCATCAGGATTGATATTCGCAAAATAGCCGCCATTAAAACCGGACAGGAAACGGTCGGCAATAGAACCAGGGCAAGAATCGCTAAAAATAAATTAGCGCTGACTTTTAAAGACGCTGAATTTGACATAATGTTCGGCGAAGGTATTTCAAAATATGGCACACTGATAGATCTGGCGCTTGCAAATTATATTATTACCAGAAGCGGCACATGGTTTTCTTACAACGAAACTCGAATGGGACAGGGACGAGATAACGCAAAAATATTTTTGAAAGAAAATAATGATGTTGCAAATGAAATTGAAACAAAAATAAGAACTATTTTAAAACTTCCTGCTGCTGGCGCTCAACCGGCAAAAGAAGAAAAAAAGGGGAACTCCGGAAAATAAAGTCTCTAAATGGATACCTGGCATATCATCACATTGTTCTCTGCTTTTATTATCGGCATTGTCATGGGGAGTTTTTCTAATGTCTGCATATACAGGATTCCCCTTCAGTTTTCTATCATTCGCCCCGGTTCATACTGTCCTGCCTGTAAAACTCCGCTTGCTATTTTAGATAATATTCCTCTGTTGAGTTTCATCTTTTTAAAAGGGAAGTGCCGGTATTGCCAAAGCAAAATTAGCTGGCGATATCCGGCGGTAGAACTTTTAACCGCAATATTTTATCTACTGATTTATATCAGGTTTGATTTCCCTGTTGCAATTATCTACGCACTGTTAGTCACATCTTTGATCATTATTACATTTATAGATACAGACTGTAAAATTATCCCGAATGTTATTACACTACCCGGCATCCCGATAGGCCTGGTTCTGGCATATTTTTTTCTGCCCCATACCATTACAAACGCCCTTATTGGTTTGTTTGGAGGAAGCGGGTTGCTTCTCTTAATGGCTGTAATCTACCCCGGAGGAATGGGTGGCGGAGACATAAAAATGATTGCCATGCTTGGCGCCTTTTTAGGTTGGGAAAAAGTTTTCCTTACAATTTTTTTAGGCTCTTTGATCGGCTCGGTTGTAGGAATAACAATGATTCTTCTGAAAAAAGGAAGCCGAAAAACAAAAATTCCATTTGGCCCTTACTTAGCTTCCGGAGCAATCCTGTCCATCTTCTTTGGAAACACAATAATCGAGTATTACGTTAATTTTACTTTTTAGGTAACTACTCAGGTGAAGTGATTTTTGTTACGCAGGTAGGAAAGGATGACC